>NZ_JADGLG010000220.1:0-308 GCF_015235335.1 Neisseria sp. 19428wB4_WF04 | reverse complement strand
AGAAGTTGATGAAAGCTATTTTGGCGGACAACGCAAAGGCAAACGTGGTCGCGGTGCGGCTGGCAAAGTGGCTGTATTCGGGCTTTTGAAGCGTAATGGTAAGGTTTACACCGTTGCCGTACCCAATACACAAACTGCGACTTTATTGCCAATTATCCGCGAACAAGTGAAGCCTGACAGCATTGTTTATACCGATTGTTACAAAAGTTATGACGTTCTTGATGTGAGCGAATTTTCACATTTTCGGATCAATCACAGCACACATTTTGCTGAGCGACAAAATCACATTAACGGAATTGAGAACTTTT
>NZ_JADGLG010000219.1:0-308 GCF_015235335.1 Neisseria sp. 19428wB4_WF04 | reverse complement strand
AAAAGTTCTCAATTCCGTTAATGTGATTTTGTCGCTCAGCAAAATGTGTGCTGTGATTGATCCGAAAATGTGAAAATTCGCTCACATCAAGAACGTCATAACTTTTGTAACAATCGGTATAAACAATGCTGTCAGGCTTCACTTGCTCGCGGATAATTGGCAATAAAGTCGCAGTTTGTGTATTGGGTACGGCAACGGTGTAAACCTTACCATTACGCTTCAAAAGCCCGAATACAGCCACTTTGCCAGCCGCACCGCGACCACGTTTGCCTTTGCGTTGTCCGTCAAAATAGCTTTCATCAACTTCT
>NZ_JADGLG010000218.1:0-308 GCF_015235335.1 Neisseria sp. 19428wB4_WF04 | reverse complement strand
AAAAGTTCTCAATTCCGTTAATGTGATTTTGTCGCTCAGCAAAATGTGTGCTGTGATTGATCCGAAAATGTGAAAATTCGCTCACATCAAGAACGTCATAACTTTTGTAACAATCGGTATAAACAATGCTATCAGGCTTCACTTGCTCGCGGATAATTGGCAATAAAGTCGCAGTTTGTGTATTGGGTACGGCAACGGTGTAAACCTTACCATTACGCTTCAAAAGCCCGAATACAGCCACTTTGCCAGCCGCACCGCGACCACGTTTGCCTTTGCGTTGTCCGCCAAAATAGCTTTCATCAACTTCT
>NZ_JADGLG010000021.1:0-38646 GCF_015235335.1 Neisseria sp. 19428wB4_WF04 | reverse complement strand
GTTTGCCGACCGACACAACCATATCAACGGCATTGAGAATTTTTGGAATCAGGCGAAACGTGTCTTGCGCAAATACAACGGAATCGACCGAAAATCTTTTCCTCTGTTCTTGAAAGAATGTGAGTTTCGTTTTAACTTCGGGACACCAAAGCAGCAGTTAAAAACTTTGCGGCTTTGGTGTGGTGTTTAGGGCTAATCTACTTCAGCCCCTATATTATTAAGATGTAAGAGTTAAGTCCGAGAATAATGTAAATGTTTTTAGATGCTGTATGGGTTTTGCACAAGCTTCAATTTTTTAGCTATACTTGTTCAGTATGTTCGTTATAGTGAGTTCGCCTTAGTAAGCTGCAAATAGTATAAATGGCGTAACAACATCGTAACGGAAATGAAATATGTTACATTATAATATCTTTCAGCCGGTAAACCAGCTTAAACTGTTGCGGTATTTCGGTAGCAGTGCGGTGTTGTGCGGGTTGGCGAGAAAGCTGTTTAAAACGGCTTCGAAATGGGGCAGGTCGGTTTGATATTGCGGCCATTTAAGAAAGCGGGCGGCGTAGTAGTGGGCGATAAGCTCGGCTTGCTGCTCCATGTTTAAATCGGCGATGCTGCGGATGCTTGCGGGGGAGGGGTAGGCGTAGCAGCAGCGTTGGCGGTAGCCGCCTTTAACGGCCAGCATCAGGCCGCCCAGCCAGGTGCGGTAGCCGTGTTGGTATTGCCAAACGTGGGTCAGTTCGTGTATCAGCCACACGGTGTAATGCGTGCCTGTGCAGGTGAAGTCGTCGGGGCAGTTTTGGCGGGGAAAATAAATGTGGCCGTTGGGGGCAACGGCTACATTGAGATCGGGCAGCAGCGGTATGCCGCGGTAGATTTTGATGCGGCCGTAGTCGATGCCGTCTGAAAAAACCAGCTGCGCTGCCTTAGTTTCTTGAGCGTTCAGCCGCCGCCAGCGTTCAGCCACGGCGGGCTTTCCGTTTCTGCCACAATCTGGCAGTGCGCAGCCGCCAGATTGTGAGTACGGCAAGATAGCCTGCTACGGCCAGCACTGAGCCTAAAATGGGTACGCCCACCAGCAGCGGTTTGCCTGCGCCAATCAGCCAAGCCCATGATTCGGTAAGAAAGTTTCCGCTCCTCCAGGCGGGAAATTCCAGGGTTGCCGCTGCTTTTACGCCCAGTAGGGCGCTGCCGATTTTGTAGGCAGTGTAGTAAAGCGGCATATAAGTAATGGGGTTGGTGTAGAGGGTGGTGAACACGGCAACGGGTAGGTTTGTGCGCAGAAAATAGGCGGCAATCAGGGCGGTGAGCATTTGGGTGGGGCCGGGCATCAGGCCGCAAAACATACCTACGGCAACGGATAGGGCGGCTTGGCGGCGGTTGAGTGTCCAGAAATAGGGTTGGTCGAACAGCGGGGCAAAGGGTTTGCTCCAGCGTGAGGCGAAAATTTGTTCGCGGTCGGGCAGCCTGCTGCGCCAAGATGTGTGTTTGGTATCGGTCATGCGGGTAGAAATCGGGGGTAATCCGGCAGTTTCAAGGGATATAAGTGATTGGCGGAGCTTGCTTTGGTGCCGGATGCTGCGGCTCGGGCTTGGCCTTGGCAGCACGGGCGGCCGGCAAAATTTTGTTTTTATGTTTGTTTCTAGGGTGAATCCGCTTTATTCTCCGGCGCAAGCGGCAGGCCTTAGGTGGTGCGGGCATTGCTAAACCGGGTTTGTGGCCGCTTCAGCATTTTCAAAATCGGTATCTTTGAGCAGGAGCGCAGCAAGCACGCCGCAGCGTAAACAGAGCGGTTGGCTGCTCCGTTGTGAAACCAAACGGCACCGGCCTGTGTTGCTGTGTGGTTTGCACCACCGGTATCTGCATATTTTCTCTGTCGTTGTTCCGTTATGATTGTTAAACGGACAGGCTGTATGCGCAATCTAGATAAAGGCCGTCTGAAAACATCGTGGCCGTTCCGCCGTGGGCGGTGTTTCAATATGCTTTCAGACGGCCTGCAGGTGCAGCCAGTCGGGGGTTTATTCCGATTCGCCGTTTTTCTCTTTTTGGGGTGCCGGTTTTTTGGCGGCCAGCCCCAGCGATTTTTGCCATTGGGCGGGCTGCTTCACCAATTCGAGCGCTTTTTTCAGTTGCTCGTCTTTGGCCGGGTTGGGAATGCGGCGGGAAGAGCGGTCTTCGTCTTTTTCTTTTTTGCTTTTGGTTTTAGGCTCTTCTTTCGCGGTTTCAGACGGCACATATTCGCCGCCGTTTACTTCTGCGCCGCCCAAGGGGTTGCCGATGTGGCCGGCCAAATCGGCTTCGCGGCTTTCAAACAGGCGGTCTTTGTCTTTCACTTCCACATCGGGCACGATGCCTTGCGCCTGAATCGAGCGGTCTTTAGGGGTGTAGTAGAGTGCGGTGGTCAGCTTGACGGCGCTGCCGTTGGAGAGCGGCAGCACGGTTTGCACCGAGCCTTTGCCGAAACTCTGCGTCCCCACCACCACCGCGCGGCGGTGGTCTTGCAGCGCGCCCGCCACAATTTCCGAAGCCGAAGCCGAGCCGGAATTAATCAGCACTGTAACGGGGATGGTTTTCAGCTCGGCGGGCAGGCCGGAGAGCGGGTCTTTGCCGGAAGAGAGAATGTAGTCTTCAGGCACTGCTTTCAATACCATGCCGCCTTTGCCGTTGCGGCCTTTGGTGCTCACCACGGTGGCGTTGGCGGGCAGGAAGGCGGCAGACACGCCCACCGCGCCGTTAAGCAGGCCGCCGGGGTCATCGCGCAAATCGAGTACCAGGCCTTTGAGCGGGCCTTTGTTTTGTTTGGCCAAGGCTTGGGCAGACTCGTTGAGCGCGGGCACGGTGCGCTCCTGAAATTGGCTGATGCGGATATAGCCGTAGCCCGGCTCGAGCAGGTGGTGGCGCACGCTTTTCACTTTGATGACGGCGCGGGTGATTTTCATGGTGATGGGTTTGGCGGCATCTTTGCGCGAAAGGGTGAGCGTGATGTCGGTTCCGGGTTTGCCGCGCATTTTTTTCACGGCTTCGTTGACCGTCATGCCGCGGGTGGATACGCCGTTGATTTTCACGATAAAGTCGCCGCTTTTCACGCCGGCGCGCTCGGCAGGTGTGTCTTCAATCGGGGCAATCACTTTCACAAAGCCGTCTTCCGCGCCCACTTCCATACCCAAGCCGCCGAATTCGCCGCTGGTGCTTTCTTTCAGGTCGGCATAATCTTTTTTGGTCATGTATTCCGAGTGGGGGTCGAGGCCGGATACCATGCCTTTCATGGCGCCTTCAATCAGGGCATCGTCTGATTTGTCTTGATAATAATTGGCTTTAATCTGGCCGTACACTTCGGCCATGGTGCGGATGGACTGCACCGGCAGGGCTTCGTTTTTCTTTTCGCCGGCCGCATGGCTCTGCACGCTCAGGCTTAACGCCACGCCGCTGAATGCGCCCAGTGTGTATAGGGCGATTTTTTTTAAAGTGGAATTAGACATTGCCAAACTTTCTCTTTCTTCTGAGCCGCAGGCTTTCAGACGGCCTGCTTGGATAACTGTGGAACTTTATGTGATTTATCGTTTGCGGGCAACTGTATAGGGGTAAAAAAATGCTAAATAAGGCCTGATTTGCAACGGCGGTGCAGCACAAGGCGGGCAGGCCGTCTGAATATTACCCGGCCGTCTGAAAAAAATTTTCAGACGGCTCAGGCTGCCAATCAAATTCTGATGATGGGCTTTCAGGCAGCTGTGGCGTTATTTTCAGACGGCTGTTGTGAAACCGTTTGCTTTTAAATCTTTAAAGTCTGTTTCCGGCGGGTTTGAAGCGCGGGTGCGGGTGCTGCACTGGGCCGGCGGTTTTGACGGGGCGGGAGGGGATACAGGCCGTCTGAAAGATGTTTTAAAGCCGATTAAGGCTGTTTGAAAACAGCAGCCGTTTGAACGGGCTGTACAGATGCGCTGTTTCAGACGGCTTGGAAAACGGAGGTTTGCAGGTTTGAAGGGAGAGCGGCAATCCGCAGCGGGTTTCAAGCGCATCAGGGCCGTCTGAAAAAAGGTAGGGGAAGATGGGGCGCAGCCTGCGGCCGCTTCAACTGCATCAGGCCGTCTGAAAAGCATCTTGCGGATTTTCAGACGGCCGGCAGCGGGTTTGCAAGCGCGGCGGGGCTTTCGGAGTCAAACCGAACAGCCGGGCCGTCTGAACGTTATCCTGAAACGATTGCGCCGGATTTTCAAACGGCCTGTGTTTCCCATTCAGGTTCAGGTTGGTCTGATATTTTCAGACAGCCAGTGTTTCCCATTCAGGTTGGTTTGATATTTTCAGACGGCCTCTGCTTCCCGTACAGACCTGCCGATATTTCAGACGGCGGGCGGAAATTAGGCAGGTTTGAATGTGGAGCGGCAGCCTGATGCGGATTTTGGCCGTATCAGGCTGTTTGGGAAAGGGTTGAAAAATCGTTGGGAGAGGGGAGACGGCCTTGCTGCGGGTTTTGCGGCGTAAGGCCGTCTGAAAAAGCGGTTAAGAGAAAATGGGGCGCAGCCGTGAGGGCGGGTTTCAGCGCAGCCATGAGAGCGGGTTCATCGGCTGGCGGCGGTAGCGGATTTCGAGATACAGCCCCTGCTCTCCGGTGGGCAGGCTGCCGCTGGTGCCGATGGTGCTGCCGGCACCCACGCTGCCGCCGCTGCCCACCGATACGCTGCTTAAGCCTGAATATACGCTTACATAGCCGTCGCCGTGGTCGAGCACCACCATGTTGCCGTAACCGCTCAGAGCACCGGCATAGGCAACGGTGCCGCCGGCGATGCTGCGCACGGGGGCATTGCCGGTTGCGAAAAACACGCCTTTCCAGGTGCCGCCGCCGGGGCGGGCCTGGCCGAAGCGGCCGCTGATGCTGCCGCCCACGGGGCGGATAAGGCTGCCCTGCATGCGGCTGAAGCTGTTTTTATATTTGGTGGTTTGGTCGGGAGCCTGCAGGGCGCGGTCTTCGGCGGTGAGGGTGGAGCGCGGGGCCTGCGGTTTGGGGGTGGGTGTTTTGGCGGGTTTGCTTTCTTGGGTTGGGGCAGGTTTGCCTTTGATTTTGGCTTGTTCTTTTTCGGTGCGTGCTTTTTCGGCGGCGGCCAGCCGCGCTTGGGCGGCTTTTTTGCGGGCTTCGGCTTCTTGGCGGCGTTTTGCGGCGTTGCGTTTGGCGATGTCTGCCAACAGGGCGTTGAGACGCTGCTCGTTTTCGCGCAGGGCGGAGATATGCCGGATTTGGCTGTTGATCTGCTCGGAAAGCCGGCGGCTTTCGGCTTGGGCGGCGGTGTCGGCGCGGCCGAGTTTGTTGATGGCTGCCTGCCGTTGGGCTTTGATTTTGTTCAGACGTGCCAGCCCGGCATCGATGGCGGCTTCTTGTTTTTCCAGCCCGGCCTGCCGGTGCGCCAAATCGTTCATGACTTTTTGGTTGGCTTCGTTGATGTAGCGGCTGTATTGCAGGTAGCGTGCTTTCTGCCCCGGCTCGGCGTTTTTCAGAAACAGTGCCACTGCATTGGGGTGGCGGTTTTTATATTGGCCGGCAAGCAGGCGTGCCACTTGGGCTTTGATGCCGGCCACTTCGGTTTTCAGACGGCCCAGCTCGTTTTGCAGCTTTTGCAGTTTTGCCCAGGCGTTGCGCTGCTGTTTGTTGATGGCTGCGAGCTCCTGTTGCGCTCTGGTCAGCGCGGCTTGGGTGCGCTCAAGCGCGGCGCGGGCGTTTTGTTGCGCACTCTGCTTGCGTTTGAGATCGGCTTGGGCATCGCTGATGGCGCGGCGGATTTCCTGCAAACCGCTGCCGGCTTGGGCGGCATCGGCAGGCACGGGCTCGGGGGCGGCAAAGACGGCGGAACAGCAGAGCAGGAGGGCGGACAACAGCGGTTTGATCGGCATGGCGGCGGGGCGCAGGGTGATGAAAAACCGATTATAACGGATAGGCAGGCCGCCTGAAAATCGGGCGGGAGGCGGTGTTTTAACGGCAGGCCGGGCTCCGGGCGGTTATGTGCGCCCGCTTTATCGGCGTTACGGTATTGCCGGCCTTATCCCGAAGGGGATGGTTTTGCCGGCTGCCAAAGCCGCAATAGGATAGGTTCCGTATTGTTTTGCCGCCCGGTGCTGAAAATAAAGCAGATTCGCTATGTGATTCACTGTGTGGCTTGCTGAAAAGATATGGTTTGGGCGCGGCCATATCGGGCGGCTCTTGTTGGGGGGCGGCAAAGACCGATAAAATAACGGTTTTTTGCGCCGGTTGCGGCCGTCTGAAACGGTGGAAATATTTGGCGTGCAGGATGTCGGTATGGAAATTCCAATGGTGTGTAGGTTTTGTTTTGGCAGGTTTGTGTCGGGATTTTTCAGCGTTGCCGAATGCCGCAAGGCGCGGCAAAGCCGTGTGGTTTTGAGTGTGCCTGAATCGGCGGCCATGGTTTAGGCGGCGGGAGAAAGCGGCTGTCGGGCCGGATAACCGGTTTTCCAAGATTGAATGGTTTTGCAGCGCGGGTGTCTGCAGGAGCCGGTTGGTGTGTGAAACCGGTTGTTCAGACGGCCCGGTAAACTGCGGTGGAGGTGTTGATGCTTTATTTGATTGCCAGTATTTTTTGCAGCGTGGCCGTGTCGGTGCTGCTCAAACTCGCCCGCTCGCGGAAAATAGACATCGCTCAGGCGGTGGCGGTGAACTATATCGTTGCCGTTGTGTTGTGTATGCAGTTGCTGAAGCCTGATTTGAGCGCATGGAAGGCTTATCTGCCGACATGGTGGCTGTTTGCCGCGCTGGGCATTTTGCTGCCTTCTGTGTTTGTGGTGATGGGAAAGGCGGTGGAACAGGCGGGGATTGTGCGGGCCGATGCGGCGCAGCGGCTGTCGCTGTTTCTGCCGGTTTTGGCTTCGTTTACGCTGTTTGGCGAGCAGCTTTCAACAGGCCGTCTGATCGGTTTGGCGTTGGCGTTTACGGCGTTGTTCTGCCTGCTTTGGAAGCCCGATGGCGGTAAAAAACAGGGGTTTGCGGCCAATGCGGGCTGGCTGCTGGGCGTTTGGGCGGGCTACGGCGTGATCGATATTCTGTTTAAACAGGTGGCCAAAAGCGGCACGGCTTTTGCCGGCAACCTGCTGGTGGCGTTTTGCCTGGCAGGGGTGTTGATGTTTGGCTGGCTGTTTTCCAGGCCGGCCAAATGGTCGGCGGCGGGCATACTCGGCGGGATGGTGCTGGGCTGTTTGAATTTTGCCAATATTTTCACCTATGTGCGCGCGCACCAAGTGATGGGCAGCAACCCTACGCTGGTGTTTGCGGGCATGAATATCGGCGTGATTGTGCTCGGCACGCTGGTGGGGGCTTTGGCGTTTAAAGAAAAAATCAGCGCCGTCAACGCGGCGGGGATTGTGGTGGCGGTGTGCGCCATCGGCTGCCTGTTTTATTGGAATATCTTGGCAGGCTGGCTGGGCATGTGAATGACCGGTTATCGGCACGGCTGTTTTGGCTCAGGCCGTTTGAAATTATTTTTTGCTGAAAATGTCATGTGATATTCGAGCCGGGTCAGATGTGCTCTGTCGGCGGAGCGGGTGTGCATATTTTCGATACAGGGCGCAGCAACGAGGAATCGGGGCGGGCAGGCTCCTTGCCGCAGGCAAGGGCGCCGGTGTTGTAGGATTTTCAAAAGGCTGGCCGTAAAGGCTTTCAGACGGCCGCAAGGCGTTTCTGCCCGCCTTGCGGTTGGCGGAACCGGTTTGACAGGGCGTTTAGCCGTTGTTGCTCTGCGCGGGGGCTTCGGGAGATGGCGGCGCGGTTTCGGCAGTTTGCTGCGCTTGGGCGGCGGCTTGGCGTTCGGCGCGGGCGGCAAGCACCTGCTGCACGGCAGGGTGCTGTTGGGCGATTGACTGCTCTTCGGGGCTGACTTCGCCTTTGAAGCGGTTGTTCAGATCAAAGCGTTTGCCGCCGCGGGCGAGTGCCTTGAGATAACGCGGGCGGCGGCAGTGGTTGGCCAGCACGCGCGCAATCAGGGCGGGGTCAAACTGGGGCAGCCCGGCAATCAAATCCTGGTCGATGCCGAGAGCCAGCGGTTTGAAGCGTTTGAATACATCGTATTTATTGTAGATATGTTCGGCAATCATGTCGGTTTGTTTCTTTTTGCTCATGGTTTGCACTGCGGATTTCAGTGCTGCGCCCAAAGCGGTTTCCTTCGTCATGTTGGTGTTCCTGAAACTGATGGTCTGATTGGGTAATCTGCATATTTTAGTATAAAGCCGGTGTTTTGGCTAAGGCTTTGTCGATAATGTTTGAGCTTGGGCGCATGGTGCGGTTGGCCGCGGCAGCTATGCCGTTGATGGTTTGGCCTGCCGCTGCGGGTGTGCGGTGTCTCTCGGAATTTTGCTGATATGGCGGGCGTTATTCTGCCGCTGCGCCAATGAGGTTTGTATGGCCGTGCCGGCGGCAGCGGTGGGCGGATTTGCGGGCGAGATGGCAGGCAATCAGAATCACATAGGGCGTTTCCGACTCTTTTGGGGCGGCACCGCCGCAGCACCTTTCCGAAATGACCCTGAGATGGAAAATTGTTTGATGATATTCAAAGGCCGTCTGAAAACCTTTTCAGACGGCCTTTGTTGCGCAGGCGGCAATTTGAGGGCGTTGTCGCCGTATGCCGCCTGCCGAAACGGCAAACACAGCCGCTGTTGTGCATCAGATTTGCCCAAAGGGGCGGCGGCGGAGCAGCTTATCCGCCTTTGATTTTTTTGCCTAAATCTTCAAATTTCTGTTTCAGGCTGTTTTGCAGCTCTTCTGCTTTTTCTTTGCGCTCGGCTTTGCGGCGTTGCCGCAGCTCCTCACGCGCTTGGCGTTGCAGCTCTGTTTCGGCCTCGGCGGCGGCCAACACTTCTTGTTGGACGCTTTCTGCGCTCCAGCGCAAAACATGGGTGTCGAAGCGGCCGAAGAAAGCATCGGCAGGCACTTCGCTTGCTTCTTGGGCCAGCACAATCACGGCCGCATCGCCATTGATCATTTTTTGCGACACACTTTCCATCAGCGTAGCTTCTGCGAGCGAAACGGTTGCGCCCGTGCTGCTGCCGATGATGGCACCGGTTGCGCCGCCCAGCAGCATGCCCACGGGGCCGCCCAACACGCCGATTAATGCGCCCAGCAGGCCGCCTGTAACTGCGCCTTCATCGGCATTTTCGGCAAAATCGGTGCTGTCGGCCACAGTAATCACGCCGTTTTCTTTTTTCACCAATACGGCTTGTGCAATCAAAGAATCATGGGTTTGGCGGTAGGCCTTCAATTCGCTGAAGGCTTGGTAGGCTTCGCTGGGGACGTTGAATAAGCCGACAATAATGTTTTGCTGCATATTTTTACTCCTTCGGGGGGGGGAGGGGGCGGTAATGCTCTGGCGGTGAATTACTGCGATACATACACACCGCGATATTTAAAGATAGACTGCTGATATTAAAAAGTTTCGGCAAGGCAGGGTGTTTTACATATTTTCATGATTCGGTAAGCTGCTGTTAATGCTGTCGGCAAACGGCATACAAACGGCGGTAAGGTGCTGCAAACCGGGGGGCAAAGGATAAAGGCCGTCTGAAAACACGGCCGGATGACGGCGGTTGGTGTTTTTCAGACGGCCCGGAAGTTTTTAGGGGGCTGTGTTCAGCGGTGTTCGATATCGGGTGTGCTTACACGCACACCGGCGTTTTGGGCGCGGTGGCGCAGGGCATGGTCAATTAACACCAAAGCCAGCATGGCCTCGGCAACCGGTGCGGCGCGCAGCCCCACACAGGGATCGTGGCGGCCGTTGGTGGCGATTTGGACGCTGTTGCCATCGATGTCGATGCTTTCGCGGGGGGTGGCGATACTGCTGGTGGGTTTGACGGCAAAGTTGGCGGTGATGGTTTGGCCGGTGGAAATGCCGCCTAACACCCCGCCGGCGTGGTTGGATTTGAAGCCTTGCGGGGTAAGCTCATCGCCGTGGAAACTGCCGCGCTGGGCAACTACATCGAAGCCGTCGCCGATTTCCACGCCTTTTACGGCATTGATGCCCATCAGGGCATGGGCGATGTCGGCATCGAGGCGGCCGAACACGGGTTCGCCCAAGCCCACAGGCACGTTGCGCGCTTCGATGTGCAGTTTGGCACCCACCGAATCGAGCGATTTGCGCACGCTGTCGATATAGTTTTCGAGCCGGCCGATTTGCGATTGGTTGGCGGCAAAAAACGGGTTTTGCGCGATAAACTGCTCGCCCTCGAATGCGATTTCCACTTCGCCGACTTGTGTTACCCAGCACACGATTTCGGTGCCGAATGTTTCGCTCAACCATTTCTTGGCCACGGCGCCGGCAGCCACGCGGGCGGCGGTTTCGCGGGCGGAAGAGCGGCCGCCGCCGCGGTAGTCGCGCAGGCCGTATTTGTGCCAATAGGTGTAATCGGCGTGGCCGGGGCGGAACCGGCGGGCGATATTGCCGTAGTCTTTGCTGCGCTGGTCGGTGTTGCGGATCAGCAGCGCGATGGGGGTGCCGGTGGTGCGGCCTTCAAACACGCCCGATAGAATTTCCACTTCATCAGCCTCGCGCCGCTGGGTAACGTGGCGGCTGGTTCCGGGTTTGCGGCGGTCGAGATCGGCTTGGATGTTTTGTTTGGTTAAGGCCAGCCCGGGCGGGCAGCCGTCAATGATGCAGCCCAGCGCGGGGCCGTGGCTTTCGCCAAAAGTGGTTACGGTAAAGAGTTGTCCGAAAGTGTTTCCTGCCATAGTGTTGTGCTTTGGGAAAGGGTTGGAAAACGGACGGCCAGTTTAGCATAAAGGCCGTCTGAAAGGCTTGGAGAGTTTGCCTGCAATGGGCGGGGTATGGCATAGAGTGTCGATATACGGCACTACATTGGGTTGCTGAAACCGGAGCGGTCAAACGTTAAACAAAAAAACGGCCGGGTCGCGGCAGAATGTGCCGGTTAAGGCTTTCAAGATGTTTGCAGCTTGCGGAATTGTGGTGCGGACGGCAGGTATGATTGGATTTTTCTGATTGAAGCGGGGCAAAATATAATGATTGAAGAAGCAGCGGGCAAGCGGGCAATGCAATTTTATGGCTTTGTTTCAATGATTTTTATCATATATAGGTGTTTTTAATTTGGGCAGGATTTTGTTTTTGATTGGATATCTTTGGCATCAACCCAGCCCGCAGTGTGTTTGTTAAGACATTTTCCTTTCATGTTCTGATTCTGGCAGATTTTTCCTGTATAGGAAATGTGCAGCCATTTGCCATTGCCGTATTCGCTTATACCGTTGTTGTTTTTGGTAACAGACACAAGACTGCATTTTTGTATAAATCCGGCGAAATTGCCGGATTTTCTTGATGCGCGTTTATATAGTGCGGTGTTTTTTGCAATCACCAACTGATTGGGTTGGTTGCCGGCATGATATAGATGGTTTTCAGACGGCCATAAGAAATAACAGATTATGGTTATAAAGAAGGCGGTTGTTATGGCTGCAAGTGCAAACCGAAGCTGTTTGTTTTGCGAGGTTAAGGTTGCATAACGGCTTTGCCATGTCCGAATATCTCTGTCTAAACATAAACGGTGTTCTTGAAGTTGTTGATTGTTGTGTAAGGCTGAAGACAACGCTGATTTTGTATGTTCGAGCCGGTTTTCTAATTGCTTGTTTTCTGAAAGCATCTTTTCTGTGTATTCTTGTTTGTGTTTTGTCTCGTTTCGTAAATCGGCTATTGTGTCGATTTCATGTGTGCAGACGATATATTTTCGCCCGACCAACTCAAAAAAACATCTGGCTGTGGCCTGGACATCGTAAAAAGCATTATGCCAGTTTGAAAAACCGCCAAACAAATATTGGTGGAGCTCCATCAGTGAAGGGTGTTTAAACCCTTCCCGCCCGTCTGGAAAGGTTAGTTCACATAGGCTTGTGGTGTTTTTCATCAGACAGAATTGTTTGAATGTTGAAAAATTTATTTCGTCCTGCCCTGTCCGTAACAGTTCTTTATTGATTAAACCAATATCATGTGAAATATTAAATGCAATCAAGCATATTTCATCAGCAGGGTAACGTGCTAAATCTTGTTGGAAAAGGCTGATAACTTCAAGAATAGGCCTGCCTTGTTTACAGGCATCATCATGAGAAAAGCCGCGTCTGTTTTGATGATCGGCGGGTAGTCGGTAGCCGTTGGGTTGGATAATGTGGTTTTGAATATATTCAAGATTGCCATCATGGCGGTAAACTGCCCACGAAAATTGGCAGATTCGAAATTCAGTTGGGTTTTCTTCAGAGTTTGGTTTAGCCTTATCAAACTTTACAGCAGGGCTTTCAACATCGAATACAATATATTTATAAGGATGCTCGATTCGGCTTTTGCACTTGGGGCAGGTTGGTGAGGCATAAAATGTTTCAATATATCGAATAGAATGTGAACATTTCGGCTTTGTGCATTGGCAGAGCGTTTCACGGCTTTCCCAAATAATATGGCCGAGTTTGCCGTATCGGGTTAAATAAGGTTGGCTGTGGTTCATGTTTTTAACAGGTGCTGTGATGTGGCTTAATGACATACAAGATTGATGTTTGGTTCCCCAAATCTTATAGTAGCTTATTTAAAGCAAGAATAAGCAAAGGCCGCCTGAAAACTTCAGACGGCTTTTTGTACTATATCGAAGCCGCTGGGGTAGAATGCTGTTTTTTGACGGGAGCCGATAATGTTGCAGCCGCATCATGCCGCTGTATTCGATTTGCCGTTTTTTCAATTGGCGCAAATCAAGCGTTATTGTCCGGAGCGTTTGGACGGGATTAAAGCGGCGCACCGCTCGGCGTGGCTGGTGTGGCGGCATACGGTGGAGAATGTTGCGGCGCAGCTGGGCGCGGAATTTGCTCCGCCGCATATCGAGTGCTGGTGCAACGGCTGGCAGGTGCGGGCGCATTTTTTTGCCTATTTCAAATACATGCGTTATCAGGATTCGGCAGTGATTTTTTCGCTGCTGCTCAACCGCCGCCGTTTAGGCGTGTGCTTGGATTGGCACAGCTACCGTGCGGCGCAGTCGGCCGTGTCGCTGGAGCAATACCGGCAATGGCTGCAGGCTTTGGCGGGCGGGGATTTTGACGGCTTCGATATGTGGCGCGACAGCGATGGAGAATATGCCGATTATCCGACTGCGGCGGTACAGCGTGCGGGTGGTTTGGATCTGGCTCCGGGTGATTTTTTCTGCATCGGCAGCCATATCGAACGCGGCGTTATCGGCCAAACCGACAGCGCGGCCTGGCTGGCGGCGCAAATCCGCGCCCTGCAGCCTTTATATGAAGCCTGCTTCACTGGAGTTGAGGCAACCTGAAGTGCAGGGCAGGCCCCCTGTTTAAATTGCGGCAAGGGGAGCGTCACTTTTTTGCAGTGGCGGCAATCATGCGGCTTTCGGTATGCGGTAACGGTGGCCGTGCCGATATGGCCTGCCCGGCGGGATTGCGGCGGTTTCGCGGGTTATGCGGGATTGTCTCGGCATACTGTAAAAACACCGGGGGTTCTATACCGGCCTTCCGTTACCGCCGAACCCGCTGGAATCGATGCAGGGCGGCAAACCGCAGGCGGCTTGGAGCGTAGAGAACCGATTCTGCCGCCCTCTTTGAACACCAGCAGAATAAAGTCAGCACACAAGTACGGCAATGCCGCAGCGGAAATAAAAAAACACAGCCATGCCGCAGCGGGAGTAAAAGCGAAAAGGGCGCAACCTTTGCAAAATTCATTTAGGCCGTCTGAAAAACCGCCCTGTTGTTTTTCAGACGGCCTTCTGCTGCCGCCGATCTGTTCTAAAAATCATCACGGCCTTGGCTGTCATGCTGTGTCTATACCGCCTGCGATCTGCCGTTCGTGTAGTTGTTTCGGTGGAGGGTTGGATACAGAAGTCAAGCCTGCTTCAGCGATCTGAACTGCCTGCTCCGCTAAAACCTACGCAGGCCGAAGGCACTAGGGATATTGTGGGCTCATTCCGTTGCCGCTTGGCGGCTTGAAAAAACCGTTCTCTTTAAATTAAAAGCACGGCAAATGCCGCAGCGGAAATAAAAATACGTTAGGCCGTCTGAAAACCGCCCCGTTGTTTTTCAGACGGCCTTCTGCTGCCGCCGATCTGTTCTAGAAATCATCACGGCGTTGGCTGTCATGCGGTGTCTGCACCGCCTGCGGCCTGCCGTCCGCGTGCCGGTTTCGGTGGAGGGTTGGATACAGAAGTCAAGCCTGCTCCAGCGATTTTATTGCCTGCTCCACCTGCTCGGGCGCGAGTTTGTTGAGGCAGTCGGTATGCCCCAGCGGGCACTCGCGTTTGAAGCAGGGCGAGCAGTCTAAATTCAGGCTTACGATGGCGGCACGATTGCTCAACGGCGGTGTGTGGACTGGGCTGGAAGAGCCGTACACCGCCGCCAGCCTGCAGCCCACGGCGGCGGCCAGGTGCATCAGGCCGCTGTCGTTGCAGACTGCGGTTTCGGCGCAGGCCAATAAATCGATGGCTTCTGCCAAATCGGTTTTGCCGCACAAATTGATGCAGAGGCCGTCTGAAAGCGTGTTGATTTCTTCGGCAATATCGAAATCTTTTTGCGAGCCGAACAGCCAGATCTGCCGGCCGGCGCGGGCATGGCGGCGGGCGAGTTCGGCAAAATGGCGGGCGGGCCAGCGTTTGGCGGGGCCGTATTCTGCGCCCGGGCAGAAAGCCGAAACGGGTTGGCGGGTGTTCAAGCCGTGTTTGGCCAGCGCGGCCGCTTTGCGCTCTGCATCGATTTTAAACAGCGGATTGCCCGGACTGCCGTTGAATGCGGCCTGCGTGGAATGCGCCAGCGCGGTATAGCGGTCTGCCATCAGCGGCAGCGCGGCCTTATCGAGTTTGCGGATGTCGTTGAGCAGCAGGTAGCGCGATTCGCCCACATAGCCCGTGCGCTGTTTGATGCCGCTGGCAGCCGCAATCAGGGCGGATTTGAGCGAACCGGGCAGCACGATAACCCGGTCGTAACCACGCCGCCCCAGCTGCCGCCCCGTTTGCCAGCGTTTTTTCAGCGCCAGCGCGCCGTGGCCGAACGGGTTTTCGATGATTTCGCTGACTTCGGGCATGCGCTCGAACACGGCCATCGACCATTTGGGGGCAAACACATCGATGGCGGCGCCCGGGTGCAGCTCGTGCAGGCGGCGGCAGAGCGGCTGCGTCATCACGCAGTCGCCTATCCAACTGGGGGAAATAATCAGGATTTTTTTCGACATGGCGGCGGGTGTGGCTCGGTATATTTTTGATACGCTGCATATTGTATAGCGAATCGGGCCGATTTTGGATACGGGGCGGCAGGCGGCGCGGTGTGTATGGCGAAGCTGCTTTATTTTTGGCGGCAGGCGGCGCAGAAACGGTTCTGTTTGCCGCTTTGCCGGCGGGCAGAAGCGCTCTTTTCGGGCTGGGGCGGCAATGAAGCGGATTGGGCCTGCCGCAGCGCGAACCCTGCCTTTGCCTTATATCAAAGGCCGTCTGAAAAAGCCTGCCCGCCGCCGCCGGCGGTTTTATAATGGGCGGCGTAATGAAATTTCACAGAGAATATGCGCCCATGAAACCATATATTTTAGACCCACAGGCCTTAATCGGCGGCGTGATTGCCGAAGACAACGACCAACAGCTCGTGCAGCTTTCCCTGCAGCGCGGCAACGAAATCCCCGTTTACGAAACCGATGCCATCATACTGTTAATCGTGCTCAACGGCAGCGCGCAAATCACCACCGAAAAAGAAACGCTTAACACCGCCGGGTTTCAGGTGGTGCGCCTGGAGCCGAACGAAGCCCACAGCATCCGCGCATTGGAAGACCGCACCAATATTTTGGTGGTGAAACAGCTCACACACGAATTGGTGTTCAGCAAAAAACTGCGTTTCGGCAGCTGCTGTTTATAACGGAAACAGGCCGTCTGAAAACTTTCAGACGGCCTGAGCCTATCAATATAAACATAAACATAAACATAAACATTCAAATTTCCACCCGCTGTTTGCTTTCTGCGCTTTGGTAAGCCTTTTCCAGCAAATCTAAAACCTGCACCGCCTGCTGCGGTTTCACCGCCAATTCGGCACCATTGGCCAACACATTGTAAAGGTTGCGGTAAAACGCGCCGTAATCGCCGCGCTCGCCTTCAAAACGTTGGCGGATAACGGCGCCTTCGGCGGTTTTCGTGTGCAGAATGCCCCATTCGGCTTCCGGTTCGCGGTTCCAATCACCCTCGGGCACCGCGCCCGCAGCCAGCAGAGCTTCCTGATTGTCGGCGTTTTGTTTCACATAAGAGCCGCGTTTGCCGTGCAAAGCCATAAACGGCAGCGGCTCGCGCATGTATTTTCCCGCCGTGAGCGAAACTTTTTTGCCGTCCGGGTAATAAAGCAGCATCTGAAAATTATCATCGCTCACCGCGCCCTCGTGCTGGCGGCGCACATCGGCATAGATTTCCTGCGGCAGGCCGAACAGATCCACCGCCATGTCGGCCAGGTGCGAGCCTAAATCGTACACCAAACCTACGCCTGCCCCGCCGGTTTCTTTCCAGCTTTTCGGGCTCAAGCCTTCGGCGTAACGCTCGAAACGGATTTCGCAATCGACAATATCGCCCAGCAGGCCGTCTGAAAGCAGCCGTTTGGCGGTGAGGAGCGCGGCGTCCCAGCGGCGGTTTTGATACACCGTCAGCACCACGCCCTGTTTTTTCGCCAGCTCCGCCAGCCGGCGCGCTTGGGCTGCGGTGGCGCACAGCGGTTTTTCCACCACCACATGCTTGCCTGCCAGCAGGGCTTGTTGGGCAAACTCAAAATGCGTTTGGTTGGGCGTGGTAATCACGATTAAATCGGTATCGTCTGCCAGCAGCCCGCTGAAACTGCGCACGATTTCTGCATCAGGCAGGATTTGCTGCGCCGGGCTGCCCGAACGCTGCAACACGCGCACCACTTTGAAACGCCCGTCTGCCTGCCAAAACGGCAGATGGAACACTTTGGCGGAAAGGCCGAAACCGGCCAGGCCGATTTTGATGGTTTGGGTCATGCCAAGCTCCTGTTTGATTGTCGGGTGTCAGCCCTAAGCCTACCGCTTTTGCAGGCCGTCTGAAAGAGAAATATGGCGGATTACAAAAACTGAATACCGCAACCGGCCTGTTTCAGCCCCAAAAAATGATGTTGCCGGCTGCCAAAGCGGCGGCAGAACCGGCGCAGCATGATTCGTACGGCCTGCGCCCTGCCGCCTTGCTTTCATTTAAATCGAACCGGCTATCGGCTATAATGGCGGCGGTTTGGAATATTCGGCCGTCTGAAACATTGTTCAGGCGGCATCATCGATTAAAGGATCACCGCATGAGAAAACCCCAACGGGGCTATGCCCGCCAAGACCGCGTGAAAGAGCAGATTATGCGCGAGCTGGCCGAACTGGTGCGCAAAGGCCTCAAAGACCCGCGCGCCGGTTTCACCACCATCAACGATGTGGAAGTTACCCGCGACTACAGCCACGCCACCGTTTATTACACCGTGCTTGACGACACCGCCCGCGAAATCACCGAAGAAGCGCTCGAACACGCCAAAGGCTACCTGCGCAGCGAATTGAGCAAACGCATCAAGCTGTTCCGCACGCCCGAGCTGCATTTCAAATACGATGAATCGCTGGCGCGCGGCATGAGCATCTCTCACCTGATTGATCAGGTGGCGGCAGAAAAACCGGTGGAAGACTAAACCGGGCGCAACTGCCCGACACAACCGCTGCCGAACATAACCGCCCGCAGGCTGCAACTGCCCCCCAGGCCGTCTGAAACACCGGCCTTTCTCTTTGGATACCCACCGAAACCCCGTATGCACAAACCGACCAAACGCCCCGTAAACGGCGTGCTGCTGCTCGACAAACCGCAAGGGCTCTCGAGCAACGCCGCCCTGCAGAAAGCCCGCCGCCTTTACCGCGCCGAAAAAGCGGGGCACACCGGCGTGCTCGACCCGCTCGCCACCGGCCTCTTGCCCGTGTGTTTCGGCGAAGCCGCCAAATTCGCCCAATATCTGCTCGATGCCGACAAAGCCTACACCGCCACGCTGAAGCTCGGCGAAGCCACCACCACGGGTGATGCCGAAGGCGCAGTGATCGCCGCCGCGCCCGCAGATATCAGCCCTGCCGCTTTTCAGACGGCCTGCCGCGCATTAACGGGCAAAATCCGCCAAGTGCCGCCGATGTTTTCGGCATTGAAACACGAAGGCAGGCCGCTCTACGAATACGCCCGCAAAGGCATCACCATTGAGCGCAAAGCGCGCGGCATCGAAATTTATTCGATCAATATCCGCTCGTTTTCCCCGCCCGCCGCCGTGATTGACGTGCGTTGCAGCAAAGGCACCTATATCCGCACCCTCGGCGAAGACATCGCCAAACACACCGGCACCTTTGCCCACCTCACCGCCCTGCGCCGCACCGAAACCGCAGGTTTCACCACCGCCGAAAGCCATACCCTCGAAACCCTCGAAGCCTTAAGCGAAGCCGAACGCGATGCGCTGCTGCTGCCCTGTGATGCGCTGGTTCGGCACCTGCCTGCAACCGTGATCGGCAGCTGCGCCGCCGATATGCTGCAAACAGGCCGCCGCCCAGATGCCGAGGGCAGGCCGGAGGGCGGCCCGCTGCGCATATACCGCGAAAACGGCACCTTCATCGGCCTGGCCGAAATACGCCAGGGCCGTCTGAAAGCCGTGCGCCTGATGAACACAGCAAAATGCGGCTGAATCTGCAAGCAGCCGGGCGCAAATAAATCAAGCAATCCGATTCTTTCTACGGTTCTTTTTTAACCGCTGTGGTGTTCAAACGGCCGGCCGCTGCCTGCTGCCGGGCAGGGTGTTTTCCGCAAACAGACGGATTGCCCTGCGGCAGGGAAGAAAGCGTTAGAGATAAAGACAAGGCCGTCTGAAAAGCGTGTGCAGGTTTTTCAGACGGCCTTTGCGGTGTTATTTCCGTTACAGCGTTGCCGCGCTTTTTTGTTCCTTTTTTATTCGAAGAGAACGGTTTTGCAGGCCGCCCAAGCGGCAGAGTCGGGGCCGTGCCTGCCTGTATGGCTTTACCCTTGCCGCCCTCTGCATTACTTTTCACGGGTAGGCGGTGTCAGGCCGTCTGAAACATAACGGAACGGTTTTTCAGACGGCCTTTGCGGTGTTGTTTCCGTTACAGCGTTGCCGCGCTTTTTTTGTTCTTTTTTGTTCGAAGAGAACGGCTTTGCAGGCCGCCCAAGCGGCAGCAGATCCGGAGCTGTATTGTCGGCCTGCCTTCCTTTGCCGTTTTGCGCCGGTTCCGGCGGTAGGGCATCGTTGGCATAAGGCCGTCTGAAACCTAACGGGGTGGCTTTTCAGACGGCCTGCGCTTCAAGCCTTCGCGCCCGCCCGTTTGTTCAAAGCCCATTGGCCGGCGTTGAGCAGAAACAGAACCGCAAACGAAATCATCAGCATAAACAGCGTCACCGCCGATGCGCCCTGCACATCAAACTGCCCGAGCTTGCCGGTGATCACCAGCGGCAGAATTTCGGAAACCATCGGGATATTGCCCGCGATAAAAATCACCGAACCGTATTCGCCGGTGGCGCGGGCAAACATCATGCCGGTGCCGGTGAGCAGGGCGGGGGTGATTTCGGGCAGCAGCACGCGGCGGAACACGGTGAGACGGCCGGCACCCGGCGTGGCGGCGGCTTCTTCGTATCCGGCCGGCAATTCTTCGAGCACCGGCTGCACCGCGCGCACGATAAACGGCAGGCTCACCACCACCAGCGCAATCCAGATGCCGGCAGGGGTGAATGCGATGCTGATACCCCACGGCGCAAACAGACGGCCTATCCAACCCTGCGGCGCATAGAGCGTGGCCAGCGCGATGCCGGTTACGGCGGTGGGCAGCGCAAACGGCAGATCCACCAGCGCGTTGGCCAGATTTCTGCCCGGAAACTCATAACGCACCAACCCACGCCACCAGCGTGCCGAACACGATATTGGTGAGCATGGCATAAAACGACATCTTCAAACTCAGCCACACCGCCGCCAAAACATTAGGCTCGGAAATGGTCTGCCAAAACGCAGTCCAGCCGATTTCGCCCGCTTTCACCGCCATCATTGCAAACGGCAGCACAACCAAAAGCGACAGGCACAACACAGTTAAGCCGAGGCTGAGTTTGAAGCCGGGTAACACGCTGGGGGTTTTGAGCAGCAGCATAATCGGGCAGCGCGCAAGCGCAAATCATCAGGGATATGCCGCCACTTTACCGAGGCCGTCTGAAAAAGGGAAAGAATGGTTGGTTTTAATAAAAGATGATTTCGTTATAACGGTTTGCAGCCGTTGCAACCAGCGGGCGGCACCATGTTTTCAGACGGCCGCTTGGTTTATAATGGCGGCCTTTTCTGTTTTGGATACCGCCATGACAACGAACAACCTGCCGACCCGGTCCGAATTCAAACGCGGTGTGAAAGACTGCCTGCCGGTGATTATCGGCATGCTGCCGTTTGCATTGATTTTAGGCGTGCAGGGCGGGCAGAAAGGCATGAGCCCGCTGGAAATGTCGATGATGGCCGGGCTGAACTTTGCCGGCGGCTCCGAATTTGCCGCCGTGGGTTTGTGGGGCAGCCCGCTGCCGGCGCTGCTGATTATCACCGTAACCCTGATGATTAACAGCCGCCATATCCTGATGGGGGCGGCACTTGCGCCTTATTTGAAAGGGCTGCCTTTGAAAAAAGCCCTGCCCGCGCTGTTTTTTATGGCCGATGAAAGCTGGGCGATGAGCTTGGCCGACATCCACAGGCGCAAAAAGCTCGGTCTCGGCCTGCCGCTGTTGAGCCTGCCTTATTATATGGGTGTGAGCTTAACGCTTTACGCGGTGTGGGTGGTGTTCACCGGTTTGGGTGCGGCTGTCGGCCCGGGGTTGGGCGATGTGGAGGCTTGGGGATTCGGCATGGCTTTCCCCGCCGTGTTTCTGGTGCTGCTGCGCGGTTTGTGGAAAGGTTTTGCCGCCGCGCGCCCGTGGCTGGTGAGCTTGGTGGCGGCTGCGGCGGTATATCTCGCTGCCGATGGGGCGTGGTATGTGCCTGCCGGTGCGGCGGCGGGACTGCTGGCCGCTTATTTTGGGGGAGACAAAGCATGATTTCGTGGCTTCGTTCCTCACCATTACGGGTATGCTGGCAGTAACCTATTCCACGCGGCTGATCGGTTTTTCCGCCCTGCGCAACCGCACACCGGGCAGGCGGGCGGCGGCGGTGATGGAAGCCGCGCCGGGCTGCGTGCTGGTTGCCGTGATTGCCCCGCATTTCGTATCCGACAAACCGCATGAATTGGTTGCGCTCGCCATCACGCTGTTTGCTGCCGCCCGCTGGGGCATGCTGCCCACGGTGCTGGTTGCGGTGGTGTCATCGGGAGTGTTGGGCTATTTGATGAAATAAGGTTGGGAATAATGGAATAATATAGAAGCTGCCGATTATCAGGCCGTCTGAAAAGCCGCAAATCTTTTCAGACGGCCTGAAGTTTTGCAAAACATGCCTTCATGCCGTTTGAAATGCTCAAACGCCGTCATTCACGCGCAGGGGAATCTAGGTTGAAATATTCAATTGTTGATGAACCAACATTTGGGTGGAGGCCGTTTGGACTGGGGTAGCGCGGCGGGCTTGCGCAGCCAATGGCGGCAGACAAACTTTTTCTGATGCTTTTGATTTTTGCAGAGCCCCGGCCTTTTATAAACAAGCGTTTGTTTGATAAAACGTTTATGCTGTGTGCAGCAGGTCCCAGCCGAATTTGCCGATTAACACGCACAACAGCACCATAAACCCATAGCGCAGCAAGCGGCTGCCGCCGCGTATCGCCAGATGCGTGCCCGCCAGCCCGCCGCACAGGTTGGCGGCCGCCAGCGGCAGCGCCCATGCCCAAACAATGTGGCCGTTGGGGATAAAAAACGCGAGTGCGGCCAGATTAGTGGTGAAGTTAATCACTTTGGCCGAAGCGGTGGCGGTGAGAAAGTCGTAAGCGAAAAAACGCACAAACACAAAAGCCAGCAGGCTGCCGGTGCCCGGGCCGAACAGGCCGTCATAAAAACCGATCAGGGCGCCGAAAAACAACCCCCATGCGGTTTCTTTGCGGCTCAGTTGCGCGGTGCGGGCAACCTGCCCCAAATCTTTTTTAAAAAACGTGTAAACAAACATCGCCGCCATAATCACCAGCATTGCCGGTTTGATATGGTGGACAGGCAGATAGGCTACCAGCCGCGCGCCGCCGTAAGAAGCCAGAAACGCCAGCACGGCGGCGGGCAGCAGCATGTTCCACGGCACGCGGATTTTGCGCACAAATTGAACCGAGGAGGTGAAGGTGCCGCTGAATGAAGCAAATTTGTTGATGCCCATCACCGAGGTA
The DNA here is from genome assembly GCF_015235335.1 of Neisseria sp. 19428wB4_WF04. NCBI lineage: Bacteria > Pseudomonadati > Pseudomonadota > Betaproteobacteria > Neisseriales > Neisseriaceae > Neisseria > Neisseria sp. 19428wB4_WF04. Next base: position 16,336 of record NZ_JADGLG010000021.1, on the reverse strand, counting down.
ACCGGCACGCTGTTGGGCAGGGCGTTAAAGAGGGCGGGAATCTGCAACAAACCGCCGCCGCCCACCGCAGCATCCATCAGCCCGGCCAGAAAGCCGATGGCAAGAAGTGCAATAAGGTGAAGATCCATGATGTTTTCAGTTTTTCAGTATTGCCGCTGTGGCGTGCTGCACCGCAGGAAAGCGGCGGTTTCTGGCGGCGCGGGCCGGCGGGAATATGGCAGAATGTTCAAAACAACGATGCGGTTGCGTTAAAGGCAGAAGGCCGTCTGAACATTTTCAGACGGCCTTGAGGGTTATTTGTTGCGGTTGGTCAGGGAAGGATGATGTTTGCCCGCCCGTTCGATAACCCGCTGCTGTAGAGCCGGCCCGCCGCTCGGGGTGCCGTCTTCGCAGAACGCGCGGAACAGCGGGCCGCGTATGGGGTCGGCACCGCTGAGAATCGAGCCTATGTTTTTCCAGCTGCCTTTACTCGGGGCAATCCAGCGTTGATTGACCGGATCGCCGTAGCCGAATACTTTATAAGCCGAGCGTTTGTTCTCGCCGCCGAAAGAAGAGGACGCGCAGTAAATGCCTTCGGCGGTGAGATTGTCGTGCCCCTGCTTCGACTGCACGTTTAAAACATAACGCACCGTGCCGTCCGGCGCGCGGCCGATGCTCTCGAGCAGGATTTTCGGCCGCTTGTCGAAAGCGTTGCCGGCATCAATATCAAACCAGCCGCCGTTTTTTGTGTCGGGAAAGGCAGGCAGGGCGACATCGGCTTCTTTAAATTCCCGCGCCGATTTTTCGGCTTCGCTTTCCTGGTAGCGGGTGTTTTCGAAGGTGTCTTTATCGCTGCGCGGGGCAGCGGAAACCTGCAGGGCGGTTGCGGCCAGCGCAAGCATCAGAATCGGGCGCATAAGGCTCTCCGTGAGTTGGAAACAGCGGTCATTGTAAGGCGGAGGGCAGGCGGGCGCAACGGCGCACGGCGGCGGGCATTTGTTACACAGCCCGGCATAGGTTTGCCGGTTGCAGAGGCTGCGGTAAAACGTAGGGAACCACATGGTCTGCCGTACTGTCTTTGCCCGGCTGCGTTGTGTTCCATATGGTTTTACGGTTTGCAAAGGCCGTCTGAAAGCGGCATGCAGGGCATCTCTGAGGCAGGGCGGGTTTTTCAGACGGCTGCGGCGGGCTCGGTATCGAACATTGCGGATACGCCAATGCAGGCGCGTTTTATGCTAAAATGGCGCGAAAATTTTTCTATAGAAACCGCTATCCCGTTATGACCGACGCCACCATCCGCAACGACCATCATTTCGCCAAAGAAACCCTCCCCGTCAGCCTTGAAGAAGAAATGCGCCGCAGCTATCTCGATTACGCCATGAGCGTGATTGTGGGGCGCGCGCTGCCCGATGTGCGCGACGGCCTGAAACCCGTGCACCGCCGCGTGCTGTATGCCATGCACGAATTGAAAAACAATTGGAACAGTGCATATAAAAAATCTGCCCGCATTGTCGGCGACGTTATCGGTAAATACCACCCGCACGGCGATTCGGCGGTGTACGACACCATCGTGCGCATGGCGCAGGATTTTTCGATGCGCTATGTGTTGGTAGACGGCCAGGGCAACTTCGGCTCTGTCGATGGCGATGGCGCGGCGGCCATGCGCTACACCGAAATCCGCATGGCAAAAATCGCCCACGAAATGCTGGCCGACATCGAAGAGGAAACCGTTAATTTCGGCCCCAACTACGATGGCAGCGAAAGCGAACCGCTGGTGCTGCCCACCCGTTTTCCCGCTTTGCTGGTAAACGGCTCCTCGGGTATCGCCGTGGGCATGGCCACCAATATTCCGCCGCACAACCTGCCCGACACCATCGATGCCTGCCTGAAATTGCTGGCCGACCCGCAAACCGGTATAGACGAATTAATCGATATCATCAAAGCCCCCGATTTCCCCACCGGCGCCACCATCTACGGCTTGGGCGGGGTGCGCGAGGGTTATAAAACCGGCCGCGGCCGCGTGGTGATGCGCGGTAAAACCCATATCGAGCCTATCGGCAAAAACGGCGAGCGTGAAGCCATTATCATCGATGAAATCCCCTATCAGGTAAACAAAGCCAAGCTGGTGGAAAAAATCGGCGAGCTGGTGCGCGACAAAGTGTTGGAAGGCATTTCCGATCTGCGCGATGAATCCGACAAATCGGGTATGCGCGTGGTGATCGAACTGAAGCGCAACGAAAATGCCGAAGTGGTTTTAAACCAACTGTATAAATTAACCCAACTGCAAGACAGTTTCGGCATCAATATGGTGGCTTTGGTAGACGGCCAGCCGCGCCTTCTTAATCTGAAACAGATTTTGAGCGAATTTCTGCGCCACCGCCGCGAAGTCGTTACCCGCCGCACCCTGTTCCGCCTGAAAAAGGCGCGCCACGAAGGCCATATCGCCGAAGGCAAGGCGGTGGCCTTGTCGAATATTGATGAGATGATTCAGCTTATCAAAGAATCCGCCGATGCCCCCGAAGCCAAAGAAAAACTGCTCTCGCGCCCGTGGCAGTCGGGTTTGGTGGGCGAAATGCTGGCGCGCACCGATTTGGATATGCAGATGGCGCGCCCCGAAGGCCTGCCAGCAGGTTTGGGTTTGCAGGCGGGCGGCTATTTTCTCAGCGACATTCAGGCCGATGCTATTTTGCGCATGAGCCTGCGCAACCTCACCGGCCTCGATCAAGACACCATCGTGGCCGACTACAAAACCATCATGGGGCAGATTATTGATTTTCTGGATATTTTGGCCAAGCCCGAGCGCATCACCGCCATCATTGGTGAAGAACTGCAAGAAATCAAAACCAATTTCGGCGATGGGCGCCGCAGTGAAATCAACCCGTTTGGCGGCGATATTGCCGATGAAGATTTGATTCCGCCGCGAGAAATGGTGGTAACGCTCACCCACGGCGGCTACATCAAAACCCAGCCCACCACCGATTATCAGGCGCAGCGGCGCGGCGGGCGCGGCAAACAGGCTGCCGCCACCAAAGACGAAGACTTTATCGAAACCCTGTTTGTCGCCAACACCCACGATTATCTGATGTGCTTTACCAACTTCGGCAAGTGTCACTGGATTAAGGTGTACAAACTGCCCGAAGGCGGGCGTAACAGCCGAGGCCGCCCGATTAACAACGTGATTCAGCTTGACGAAGGCGAAAAGGTCAGCGCTATTATGGCCGTGCGCGAGTTCCCCGAAGACGAATACGTTTTCTTCGCCACCGCGCAGGGTATGGTGAAAAAAGTGCAGCTTTCCGCGTTTAAAAACGTGCGCACGCAAGGCATCAAGGCCATTGCCCTCAAAGACGGCGATTCGCTGGTGGGGGTGGCGAAAACCTCCGGCACCAGCGATATTATGCTGTTTTCCAATCTCGGCAAAGCCATCCGCTTTAACGAATATTACGAACGCAGCGGCGAAGCCGATGATTTGGAAAACGAAGATTCAGACGGCCTTGATATGGAAGCCGAAACCGAACACGATGAAACGGACGGTGCCGATGCGCCCGTATTGAAAGGCAACGGCGTACGCCCGTCCGGTCGGGGCAGCGGCGGTTTGCGCGGTATGCGCCTGCCTGAAGGCGGCCGCATCGTCAGCCTGCTGGTTTCCCCGCCCGACCATACCGAACAGCAGGTGCTCACCGCCACGCAAAACGGCTACGGCAAACGCACGCCGATTACAGACTACAGCCGCAAAGGCAAAGGCGGGCAGGGCATCATCGCCATCGACACCGGCGAGCGCAACGGCGAGTTGGTAGCCGCCACGCTGGTAAACGAAAGCGATGATTTGATGCTGATTACCAGCGGCGGCGTGTTAATCCGCACCAAAGTGGCGCAAATCCGCGAAACCGGCCGTGCTGCCCAAGGCGTGCGCCTGATCAATCTCGATGAGGGCGAAATGCTGGTGAGCCTCGAGCGGATTGCCGAGCCGGAAGAAGACGAAATGCTTGAAGAAGGCGGCGGAGAACACGGCGAAAGCGCCGAAGCCGAATCTGCCGGGGACATTGCCGGTGATGACAGGCGGGGATAACCGTTTAAACACCAGCCGTGATTGAGGCCGTCTGAACATAGGTTTTCAGACGGCCTTTCCGATGGTTGTGCCAACCCACTTTAAAATAACGGCAGCGTCAGTCCGCCTGCTTAAAGAAAGCAGTTTGGTAAGCCGCCCCAACAGCAACGGAACCGGTTGTGTATGGCACTGTCTGCCGGAGTTGCCTTAAACCCGCATTAAACCGAATCATCGTGAAACCCTTTCATTTCAGCTATGGCATTGTTGCACTTTAGCCTAAAGAGAAAGATACCATCGGCCGCCCAAGCGGCAACAGAGCCGGCTTTATACTGTCTGCCATTGTCTGCGGCTTGTTGCCTTATATCAAAAATAAAGCCGATTCATGGTAGCAGGGTTTCGCGGGCTTGGCTCTCAGGGTGCAGGTTGGCGGTGATGCGGTTGCGCAGCCAGCGGGCGGCGGGGGCGATCTCGCCGGAGAGCATACCGGTTTCGCCGGTTTCGGAATCTTTCAATACATCGGCGGCGGCACCATGCAGCCACACGCCGCCGCAAATGGCTTGTTCGGGGCTGATGCCTTGCGCCAGCAGGCTGCCGATGATGCCGCTCAACACATCGCCGCTGCCTGCCGCCGCCAGGCCGGGGTTACCGCTGCGGTTGGTGTGGAGCAAGCTGCCGTTTGGGGCGCATATCGATGTGTGGCGGCCTTTGAGCACGGTGTAAGCGTTAAACCGGCGGCTGATGCACTCGGCTGCTTGTCCGCGGTCTGCCTGCACATCAGCGGTAGATATGCCCAGCAGGCGGGCGGCTTCTGCGGGGTGGGGCGTGAGAATAACATTGCTGCGCCTGCCTGCCTGTGCCGCTGCTTCCGGGTGGCGCGCCAGCAGGGTAAGGGCATCGGCATCCAGCAGCAGCGGTTCGTTTCCACAACGCTGCAATTGAGTGCGCAGCAAGGATGCGGCTTCGCTACACAACCCCAAGCCGCAGCCGAACACCCAGGCACTGATGTCGCCGCGCTGCTGTAACACAGGCGCGGTGGCGAGCATAATTTCGGGGCGTTCGGGAACAACAGGCAGGGGCAGGGTGTTTTGGTTGAAGCCCGCCCACACTTTGCCGCAGCCGCTGTAGATGGCGGCTGTGGCGGCCAAAATCACGGCACCGCTCATGCCCGCCGCGCCGCCGACAACCGCCAGCGTGCCGTGTGTGCCTTTGTGGCTATCGGCCGCGCGCGGCGTGAAAAGCTGCGGAAACTGCAAAGCGGCCTCCAACTGGGCGGCAAAACGTTTACTTTGGTAAGGGCTTGAAAACATCATGATTCCTGCGTGCAAATCCATTACAATCACAAAAAATTTCAGACGGCCGGCTCTTTGCCGGCAGGCCGTCTGAAAACGGCACAAACCATCATATAAGAACGAAAGCAGATTATGAAGCAAAAACTGAAAGTTTGGGATTTGCCCACGCGGATTTTCCATTGGACGCTGGCGGCCGCCACCGCCTTTATGTGGTACAGCGCCGAAACGGGCGGCAACCTTTTGATATGGCATTTGCGGGTGGGGCTGTTGATATTGGTGCTGGTTGTGTTCCGCATCTGCTGGGGGCTGTGGGGCAGCGACACAGCACGCTTTGCCAACTTTGTGCGCGGGCCGGGGCAGATTGCACGCTACCTCAAAGGTGAAATCAGCGAAAACGAACAACCCGGCCACAACCCGTTGGGCGCGCTGATGGTGTTGGCCCTGCTGGCGGCGGTGCTGTTTCAGGTGGCAACGGGTTTGTTTGCCAACGATGAAAACACATTCACCAACAGCGGCTATCTCAACGGCTGGGCAGGCGACGGCTTGGGCAGCACGCTGCGCACCGTGCACGTTACCTTTTTCAATGCGTTATTGGGCTTAATCTGCATACACGTTGCCACCATTTTTATTTATAAATTTCTAAAAAAGCATGATCTGATCAAACCCATGATCACCGGCTATAAATTTATCGAAGGCAAGCTGCCTGCATTAGCATTTGCCGGCAGCGGCAAACTGGCAGCGGCTTTGGCTGTTGCGGCTGCCGTTGCGGCGGCGGTGTGGTTTGCCGGCACAGCCGGTTAGAGCCGGAGTGTAGAGGTATTGGAAAGAATGTAAAAATGCCCCTTTTCATGGGGCGCAATATAAGGCCGTCTGAAAGTTTTTGAAATTAAGTGCTTTCAGACGGCCTTGGTGCTTCCAATCAAGCGTTCCGATTTCAGACGGCTTTGATGCTTTCAGCCGGTGCTCCTTGTTTCAGACAGCCTTGCACTCGGGCAGGCATCTGTTTTTTCAGACGGCTTGCCGCTTTCATTCTGTCTGTGTTTGACGCTGTTCGGGCAGCTTTCCCGTTTTCAGACGGCCTTTGCACTGCTTGGGCGGCATCAGCCTGGTAGCGTGTGCGTAGGGAAGCGCTATGGCGTGTCCGTTTGACTGCCGCTGCGGCATTGCGGTGCCTCCGTCCCAAAAGAAAGGCTTGACCGCCGCCCGTGAGGCAACTGATGCGGCCCGGTGCGCCATGCCGCCTGCCGCCGAAAACAAATGTCTTCACCATACCAATATATCCGCAATCAGGAGATGAAAAATGAACAAAAAAAGCGCGTTGCTATTGGCTTTGGCGGCGGGCTTGTCCGCCCAAGCCGCGCCGGTTTTCAATGCCTTTGAGCTGGGCGTGCAAAGCGGCCGAACCGCGCAATACGATGCGGTGGGCGAAAACAATATCCGCACTTCAATCCAAAACGAAAAAGGCACGCTGGCGATGTATTCGGTGAAGCAGAAAGCCGATCCGGATATGGCGTATATGTTTGAAATTTATGCCGATGAAGCGGCGTATCAGACACACGCCCAATCGCCGCAATACCGCGCCTTTCTCGCTGTCTCCCCGAAAATCCTCACCGACCACAAACAGCGCATTGCCTTAACCCCCGTTTTTCTGGGCGACAAGAAAATCAGGCCGTCTGAAACAAGCCGCATCAATCTGGAGAGGGTGGAAGTGAAACCGCAACACAGCCGGGCATTCGCCCGCGCCGTTACCGCTGAAATGGTGCAATCGTTGAAAGCGGAAAAGGGCGTGCTGGCGATGTATGCCGCAACGGAGCAGGATAATCCCAACAAATGGCTGTTTTTTGAAATCTACGCCGATGATGCCGCCTACGAAACGCACCGTGAAACGCCCCATTTTCAACATTATCTGAAGCAGACCGCAGCCATGATTGCCGACAGGCAGACCATCGACATCACCCCCGCCTATCTGGGCAATCAGGGCGGGCTGCTTTTTCATGCACCCGAGCCGTAACCGTGGCGGGCGGGAGCCGATATTCCGCCGCATGGTTTGCCGCCCGTATGACGCGTCCGTGTCTGCACAAACCGAAAACACTGCACGGGCGGAGCGGCAACAGCGCACGCCAAACGGCGCATCAGCAGGCGCCGGGGCGGAGTGCCGCATTATCCCGTGCAGAACACCCGTCAAACCGAAGGGCTTTCGGCTTAAATGATTGATAAGAAGGAGCATTAATATGCAGAAATTACCGAAAACCGCACTGGGCACCTGGTCGTGGGGCACAGGTTTTGCCGGCGGCGATGCCGTGTTCGGCAACAACTTAACCGAAGCGCAGATAAAAGAAGTGTTCGACACCGCCATGCTGGAAGGGCTGAACCTGTGGGACACCGCCGCCGTGTACGGCATGGGCAGCTCTGAAACCGAGCTGGGCAAACTGGTGCGCAAATATCCGCAAGGCAGCGTGCTGTTATCGACCAAATTCACCCCGCAAACCGCCGATGAATCCGCTTCCGACCCCGTGGCTGCCATGCTCGAAGGCAGCCTGCAACGCCTGGGCGCAGATGCTGTCGATATTTACTGGATTCACAACGCCCATGACGTAGAACGTTGGACGCCGATGCTGGTTCCGCTGCTGCAAAGCGGCAAAGTGAAAGCCGTGGGCGTTTCCAACCACAATCTTGCGCAAATCAAGCGGGCGAATGAAATTTTGGGCGGCGCGGGCTTCAAGGTCGAAGCCGTGCAGAACCACTACAGCCTGCTTTACCGCGAATCCGAAAAGGCGGGCATTCTCGATTACTGCAAAGCAAACGGCATCACCTTTTTTGCCTATATGGTGTTGGAGCAGGGCGCGTTAAGCGGAAAATACAATCCGCAAAACCCCTTGCCGCAAGGCAGCCAACGCGCCGAAACCTACAACAAAATGCTGCCGCAGCTGCAAAAACTCACCGATGCGATGGCCGAAATCGGCGCGGCGCAAAATGCGGGCGCAGCACAGGTGGCCGTGGCTTGGGCGGTTGCCAAAGGCACGCTGCCCATTATCGGCGCCACCAAAACCCGCCACGTAACCGATGCCGCCAAAGCCGCGCGATTGGTGCTTTCGGCCGATGACATTGCCCGGCTGGAAAAGCTGGCAGACGAAACCGGCGCGGACACACGCGGCGAGTGGGAAAACCCGATGGCCTGAGCCGTGCAGCGGTTGGGAAGAGCAGGTTTGGCACCTTTGGTTTCCGTTAGCACATTGCGGCTTGGTTTGCCGTTATCCGGAGCGGTCGGAAATCATAAACTGCATCAAGGCAGCGGAGTGCATAACCGATGCAGACCATTCGACATCTAATTGATATCAACCACCCCATTTGTCAGGAAAAACAATGAAACTACAAAACAAAGTCGCCTTAATACCGGCGGAGGCTCCGGCATAGGCCGGCATCGCCGGCTATTTTGCACAAAACGGTGCGCATGTGGTGATTGTCGGCCGCAGCGAACACACCTTGCAGGAAAGCGCAGGCCGCCACGCCAATATCGGCTACATTGTCGGCGATGTGTCAAACTCGGCAGACATAGCCCGCATTCTTGCCGATATTCAAGCGAAGTTCGGCAGGCTGGATATTGTGGTGAACAATGCCGGCATCGCACCTGTTACCCCATTGAAAATATCCGTCTCGAAGATTTCGACCGCACATTCGACTTAAACGTCCGCGCCGTGATAGACGTAACATCGCAAGCGCTTCCGCTGCTTAAAGCAAGCCGTGGCAATGTGGTGAACATCACATCTGGCCTGGTCGATAACCCGATGCCGGCAAACTCTGTCTATACCGCCAGCAAAGCAGCGGTTTTAAGCCCGACCCGCACTTGGGCGAAAGAACCCGCCCCGTTGGGGATACGCGTAAACAGCGTTGCCGCAGGCGCAACCAAAACCCCGCTTTACGACAAATTGGGCTTAAGTGCGCAAGAGGCCAAAGATTATGAGGCAGCCGTTGAGCAGACTGTGCCCCCGGGGCGTTTTGCCGAGCCTGATGAAATTGCACCGGTTGTGGGGTTTGTTGCCTCGGAAGAGGCCGCTTACGTTACCGGCTCGCATTATGGCGTAGACGGGGGATTCGGCATTTAATCTGCCCGAGCATCGGCGGCAAAAAGCCCGCCGCAACGCGGTTGAGCCGTCTGAAAAGGTTTGAACATTTTCAGACGGCTTCGGGCAAAGGCGTAAAGGCCGTCTGAAAAAAACAATGAGGGCATTTCAAAAAACAGCCGATGGAGCCTTTTGACCGCACCGGCAACCCTGCATCCAAACCAATCCGCCAAAGAAAACAGGCGGCAGCCACGGCGGCAAGACGGCGGGAAACCGTTGGCGGCAACTGCCCGCCCATGCCGCCGAAGAAAACAGGCCGCGCCTTAACAGCCGAGCCGCAGTTTTCAGACGGCATCGGGCAAAATATGCAAAGGCCGTCTGAAAGTGTTTTCAGACGGCCTGTTGTTTTGCCGGCAGGCAGCAGGGTTTACAGCCGCACTTTTTCTATGCCGCCGTTAATGGCTTTGGCGACAAATTCATTCTGCCAGTTATCGCCGAGAATATGCTTGGCCATTTCCACCACGATATAGTCGGCCGGCAGTTGGTTGTCGTCGCGGTAACGGCTCAGCCCCTGCAGGCAGGCGGGGCAGGAGGTAAGCATTTTCACCGGCTCTCCCTGCGGCAGTTGCGCCAGGTTTTTTTCGATTTCTTCCTGCTTGCGGAATTTTACCTGGGTGGCGATGTCGGGGCGTTTCACGGCAAACATGCCGCTCTCGCCGCAGCAGCGGTCGCTCAAAACTACTTTTTTGCCCATCAGCCCGCTTGCTGTTTGGGCGGCGTTCATGGTTTTGATCGGGCTGTGGCAGGGATCGTGGTAGAGATACTGCCGGCCGGATATACCTTTGAGTTTGATGCCTTTTTCGAGCAGAAATTCATGGATATCGATAATGCGGCAGCCGGGGAAGATGTCTTCGAAGCGGTATTGCTCGAGCTGGTCGTAGCAGGTGCCGCAGCTGACGATTACGGTTTTGATGTCGAGATAGTTCAAGGTGTTGGCCAAACGGTGGAACAATACGCGGTTTTCGGTGGTCATCTGTTGGGCTTTGGCTTGATCGCCGCCTGCATCTTGCGGATAGCCGCAGCAGAGATAGCCGGGCGGCAGCACGGTTTGCACGCCGGCGTGCCACAGCATCGCTTGGGCAGCCAGCCCCACTTGGCTGAACAGCCGCTCGGAGCCGCAGCCGGGAAAGTAGAACACGGCTTCGGCATCTTCGCCGGTTTGCGGGTTGCGGATAATCGGCACGGTTTTGGCATCTTCGATGCCCAGCAGCGCGCGGGCGGTTTTAATTGGCACGTTGCGCGGCAGCGGGCGGTTGATAAAGTGCACAATCTGCTCTTTTAGCGGGGTTTTGCCGGTGGTGGCTTTGGGGGCGGTTTTCTGCTTGTCCGCGCCCACGGGGAACTGCTGCGCCAATTCGTAAGCGAAGTTTTGCAGTTTGAAACCGCCTTTGGCCACGGCTTGCCGCAGCAGCTTGATGGCACGCGGGTCTTTGGCGTTCAGCAGCGCCATGCCGGCGGCGGCGGCGGGGCTGAACTTGGCCTTGCCCGACTGCTGCAAAAAGTGGCGGATGTCCACCGTAACGTCGCCGAAATCAATTTTGACGGGGCAGGGCTTCACGCAACGGTGGCACACGGTGCAGTGATCGCCGATGTTGCCCAGCTCGTCAAAGTGTTGCAGCGACACGCCGCGCCGCGTTTGTTCTTCATACAAAAACGCTTCCGCCAGCAGCCCCACGCCGAGGATTTTGTTGCGCGGGCTATACAGCAAATTGGCGCGGGGGACGTGGGTGGAACACACGGGCTTGCATTTGCCGCAGCGCAGGCAGTCTTTAACGGCGTGGGTGATGCCGCCCAGCGCCGACTGCTCCATAATCAGCGATTCAAAGCCCAGCAGTTCAAAAGACGGCGTGTAGGCGCGGCGCAAATCCGAGCCTTTCATCAGCTTGTGGCGGTTGAAGCGGCCTTGCGGGTCCACTTTGGCTTTGTAGTCCCAAAACGGCTGCATTTCCGCATCGGTGAGAAACTCCAATTTGGTGATGCCGATGCCGTGTTCGCCCGAAATCACGCCGTCCAAGCCGCGCGCCAAGTCCATGATGCGCGCCACGGCGCGGTGGGCGGTGTGCAGCATTTCGTAATCATCGGAATTAACGGGGATATTGGTGTGGACATTGCCGTCGCCCGCGTGCATGTGCAGCGCCACAAACACGCGCCCGCGCACGGTGTCGGCGTGGATTTTGCCCAGCCCCGCCATGATTTTTTCATCGGCGCGGCCGCTGAAAATCTCCGCCAAGGGCTTCATCACGTCTTCTTTTACGGACACGCGCAGGCGGAAATCGCGAAAGGCGATGAAACAGCTTTCGGCGGCGTTGGCGGCGGGGTCGGCAAAGGCGTGTGCGCCGTAACGGTTTTGATAATCCGCCAAGGGCAAGTCCATGTTGTCGAGCAGCCATTGCCAGCGTTCGCGCACGGCTTTCACGTGTGCCAAGGCGTGTTTGGCGCGGTCGCCGAGCAATTCGCTGGCGGGCAGCTCCGTGCCCATGCGTTCCACGGGCAGGCTGCCTGAAAGGTATTGCACCAATGCGTTGCACAGCGTGAGTTTGTTTTGAATGGACAATTCAATGTTGATGCGCTCGATGCCGTCTGAATATTCGCCCAAACGCTCCAAGGGAATCACCACGTCTTCGTTGATTTTAAAGGCGTTGGTGTGGCGGGCGATGGCGGCGGTGCGGCTGCGGTCGAGCCAGAAGGTTTTGCGCGCTTCGGGCGACACGGCCACAAAGCCTTCGCCGTCGCGCGCGCGCGCCAAGCCGATGATGTGTTCGGCGGCGGCGGCCACGGCGGCTTCGTCGTCCGACACCAAGTCGGCCAGCAACACCATTTTCGGGCGGCCTTTACCCGCTGCTTTGGCGGCGTAGCCGACCGCGCGCACATAACGCCAGTCGAGATGCTCCAAACCGGCCAGTTTGACGCTGCCGTGGCCGAGCAGGTAGTCGCGGATTTCCACGATGGAAGGCGTGGCGTTGGCAACGGTGCCGAAAAATTCCAAACAGACGGTGCGGATATGCCCGGGCATGGTGTGCAGCACGAAAGCGCAGCCGGTGATGATGCCGTCTGTGCCTTCTTTCTGCACGCCGGGCAGGCCGCTTAAGAATTTGTCGGTAACGTCTTTGCCCAGGCCGGTTTTGCGGAACCGGCAGCCGGGGATTTCCAAACGCTCGGTTTTGGCAATACTAAGGCCGTCTGAAGCGAGCGTGTGTATGTTGAACACGGCGGTGTCTTCATCGTGGATTTTGCCGAAGTTGTGGCGAACCCGCTCGATTTTCAGCCATTCGCCCTGCGGATTGACCATTTTCCACCAGGCAAGATTGTCCAGCGCGGTGCCCCACAATACCGCTTTTTTGCCGCCGGCGTTCATGGCCACGTTGCCGCCCACGCAGGAGGCATCGGCCGAGGTGGGGTCGACCGCAAACACGAGCCCGGCAGCGGCGGCGGCTTCTTCCACCCGCCGCGTAACCACGCCGGCGCCGCAGCAGATAACCGGATGGGTGCCCTCCAAACCGGGCAGTTCCACATATTGCACGCCGTTGTGCCGGTCGAGCTTTTCGGTGTTGATGACCGCGCTCATGGCATCGAGCGGCACTGCGCCGCCGGTGTAACCGGTGCCGCCGCCGCGCGGGATGATGGTTAGATCCAACTCAATCAGGGCGCGCACCAGCGGCGCGATTTCGCTTTCGCTGTCGGGGTTAACCACCACAAACGGGTATTCTACACGCCAGTCGGTGGCATCGGTAACGTGGCTCACGCGGGCGAGGCCGTCAAACATGATGTTGTGCCTGCGGGTGATTTTGCCCAAACGCGCCAGAATCTGCCTGCGTTTGCGGCGGGTGGCTTCAAAGCTTTCGTCAAACCGCCTAACCGCTGCCTCGGCCGAAAGCAGCAGTTCGGCCACTTGGCTGTTGTTGTCGCGCCGCTTGCGGATTTCGCCCAGGCGGTGGTGCATTTCCTGCACCAGTGCGGCCAGGCGGGCGGGGTGTTCGATTAAATCATCGATGAGATAAGGATTGCGCTCCACCGCCCAAATGTCGCCCAGCACTTCAAACAGCATACGCGCCGACCGCCCCGTTTTGCGCCGGCTGCGCAATGCCTGCAATACGTTCCAAGCATTTTCGCCCAACAGGCGGATAATGATTTCTCGGTCGGAATAAGATGTGTAGTTATAGGGGATTTCGCGGATGCGCGGTTGGGCGGCGGTCATGGTGTGCGGTTCCGATAGGGTTGTGTGGGCAGGTTTTTATTTTTCAGACGGCCTTCAATCCGGATTAAGCCGTCTGAAAGCATCACATCAGGAAAATCAATTTAATGTAGTTTATGCCTTTTTTCAATGGAAAAATATGGGCATACAATATGCAGGCCGTTCATGCAGGCAAAGGGTTTGCCGGCAAAGCTGCCGCTTTGGCCGGAAACAGGCGCAATTAACGCTTGGTATGCGCGCGCAAAGCAGATATAATGCCTACCTTACGGCGGGTCTCCCCGCATGGTAATTCGGAACAACGGGTCAGGGGCGGAAGCCAGCAGCCCACTCTGATGCGCCAGTGCCGGGGGTCGGGCTCGCCGCCCTGATTTGAAAAACACCGATGGCCGGCTCATCGGTGTTTTTGTTTCGCTGCTTGCAGGAATATGCTGTTTCCCGTTGTTCAGACGGCTGTTTTTCAGACGGCCTTCAAGCCTTTTTCCCTTTATCAAAAAAAACCTGCCGGAAAACCCGTATGTCGGTAAACCATTATGAAAATTTCCCTGTCGGCTCGATAGTGCTGCCGCGCCGTTTGCGCAAGCCCACCCACGCCGTTTACGCCTTTGCCCGCACCGCCGATGATATTGCCGATGAGGGCGCCGCAACTGATGCGGAACGCTTGCTGGCCTTGGCCGGTTTGCGCGGAGAGCTCGATAGAATAGCCCGGGGTGAAGTGCCGCAAACCAAACTGATGCAGCGTTTGCAGGCCGAAGCGCTGCAACCGTTCGGCCTGCCCCTGCAGCCGTTTTACGACCTGCTTTGCGCATTCGGGCAGGATGTGCAGCAAAAGCGTTACCAGCATTTCGGCGGGCTGGTAGATTATTGCCGCCGTTCGGCCAACCCGGTGGGGCGCATCATGCTGCATCTCTACGGCGAACACGATGCCTTGAGCCTTGCGCAGAGTGACGGCATCTGCACCGCGTTGCAATTGATTAATTTTTGGCAGGATGTGGCCGTGGATTGGCAGAAAGGGCGCGTGTATATCCCGCAGAGCGATTTGCAGAAATTCGGTGTGAGCGAGGCGCAGATTGCCGAGGGCAGGGCAGATTCTGCTTTTCAGCGGCTGATGGCCTATGAATGCGGGCGCGCCCATAAAATGCTCAAAGCCGGCTCGCCTCTGGCCCAAACGCTCAAAGGCCGCATGGGGTTGGAGTTGCGCATGATTGTTTTGGGCGCGCAGCAGATTCTGCACAAACTCGAAGCCGGCCGCTACGATGTGTTCAACCACCGCCCCGTGCTGGAGGCAAAAGATTGGTGGGTGGTGGTGAAGCGGGCGGTGTTGAAGAAATAATCGAAGGAGGCGCAAGGTGGTTGCCTTTACAATCCGTTCAAGCCGTCTGAAATGTTTAACCGCTGTTATTCCCGTTTAGGCCGTCTGAAACACTCAATCACCGCCATTACCGTTCAGGCCGTCTGAAATGTTCAACCGCTGTTATTTCGGTACGGGCGGTAATCCGGGCGGATTTTACCGGTTGTTGCCATCCGGTAGCTGCCGGCTGCGGCGGCAAACCCGCTATTGATGATGGGTGCGTTCATTTTCGGTGAAAAGCAGCAAGCCGCAAACATAGGGATAATGCGGAACCGGTTCTGTTGCTGCTTTGGCGGCTGACACAACCGCCATCTTGAGCCAAGGCGCAGCAATGGCAGCAATGCGGCAGCAGGGCCGGCGGGTTTGCGGCAACATTAGGGTTTCCGCTCCGGTACGGGCGGCGTTGGGATGTGGCACGCGATATAGTTTTGAATTGTGCGGAGGGAGTGCAGAGGACCGGCGAAGCTGATGACGATGGCTGAATATTTCAGACGGCCTGAATGAATGTAGTAAAGATCTCAGGCCGTCTGAAAGTATCTGCCCGCCGCCATGGGCTTGGCATGGTGTTTTGTGATTCTGCGGCAGGGGCATTATCTGCCCGGTGCGGTTTGGGTCAGCCAGCCTAGCTTTTTCAGCAGGAAAAGGTTTTCGGGGGCATAGCTGCTGCTGTAATGGCGGGCGAATTTTTCGCGGTAGGGAAATTTTTCGCGCGCTTCGCCGAAAGCGGTCATGGTGCGCTCGTATTGCTCGAGGCCGTCTGAAAGGGTTTGCTCTTCGGGATAGCGGTTTTCGGCGTAAACGGTGTTTTCGGGCAGGCGCGGTTTGAGCGGCATTTCGGTGTCGGGTGTGCCGATGCAGAGTCCGAAAACGGGAAAGGTGTGCGGGGGCAGCCCCAATAATGCAACCAGCTCGGCGGCGGTGCTGCGGATGCCGCCGGTGTAGCAGGTGGCGTAGCCCAGGCTTTCGGCGGCCGTTGCGGCGTTTTGGGCGGCCAGCGCGGTGTCGGTAACGGCGGTTATCAGGCTGTCGGGATCGCCGGCGGCACTGAACGTGCCGTGATAGGCGCGGCTGCACAAACCGGCACGGTGCAGGTCGGCCACAAAAACCAGATAGGTGCTGCATGTGCCGATTTGCGGGTTGGCCGGTTGCAGGGCGGTAATCTGCGCGCGCAATTCGGGCGCGGTGATGTTGATGATGGTGTAGTGTTGGCCGTTCATCCACGAAGGGGCCCGGCGGGCGCAGTCGATGATGGTTTGCAGGTGTTCGGGCGGCATGGTGAGGCCGGCTTTGAAACGGCGGCAGGTGCGGTGCCCGAGCAGGGTGTCAACGGTGGGATTCATGGCGGTTTCCTGTGTGGGGGGG
>NZ_JADGLG010000217.1:0-330 GCF_015235335.1 Neisseria sp. 19428wB4_WF04 | reverse complement strand
TTGAAACGGCGTTGCAGGATAGCGGCGCAACGTTGCCGGCCTCTTTCGAACGGGCGATGGACGGCATTGACTCCACCGTGCTGCCATCCCGGCCCGACACCGCCTTCAGACGGCCTTTGGCTGCCCGGCAGCATGGCCTAAACAAAAGACTTTGGCCGTATGTTTTTCGCCGTGTCCCTGCAAATAGTATTTCACTACTTTTAAGGCTCTAGACTGGCAGAATAGCTCTGTTAGCCTGGAAAAATGAAATATAACACCAAGTTAAGTGACCATCAGCTCAAAAAATTATCAAGCATTTTTGTGTCGGTATAGAAGCCTCAAAAACCGCTT
>NZ_JADGLG010000216.1:0-340 GCF_015235335.1 Neisseria sp. 19428wB4_WF04 | reverse complement strand
GACCGCCTGACTTATTGCTGCGATATTTTTGAGACGGGCAATGATTCTTACCGGATGAAACACCGCTCATAGGGTGGCTCAATTTTAGACCACAACTGTGGCTCAGTTTTGGAATGGAATTGACAGGTACACCGTCTGAGCAGCTTAAAATCCTGCAAGATTGGTGTGGAATTTAGGGCTAATCTAGTACAGCCCCTTATTTTAGAGCTGCGAGTTTAAGTCAGGGTGGTCAATTTCTGACTGCCGTCAGGTGGCCATTTTTACACTGCCGATAACAATAGCGAGCAGGCTCCAAGCCTTTCGGATATCTGTCGTCACCACCAATCGGCATTCCAACAAT
>NZ_JADGLG010000215.1:0-351 GCF_015235335.1 Neisseria sp. 19428wB4_WF04 | reverse complement strand
CATAACATCCAGGTTGGGCTCCGCTGTGTGATAAAGCGGAGCAGTTTATAACAAACGGAGAGTGGCTCAATTTTGGAGCACAACTCCCCGTTTCCCTGGCTCAGTTTTGCACGATATTTAACAGCAAAGGAAAACGCGGCAAGGGAGAGGCAGGGAAAGCGGCTGTTTTCGGCATTCTGAAACGGCACAATCAGGTTGATACGGTGATGGGTAAACTCACTCACATCAAGCACATCATAGCTTTTATAACAGTCCGTACAGACAATGCCGTCAGGCATGACTTTTCGTTTAATAACAGGAAGCAAATGTCTTTCTTGGTGTTTTCAACTACGATAGTAAAGACTTTGCCGT
>NZ_JADGLG010000214.1:0-369 GCF_015235335.1 Neisseria sp. 19428wB4_WF04 | reverse complement strand
CGGTCGACACCACCGCCCCGATGATCAGCGTAGACGCGCCGGACAACAGCAGCGACAACACCCCGACCATCAGCGGCAAAACCGATGCGCCCGCCGGTTCGGTGGTAACCGTAGTGGTAACCGGTTCGGACGGCCAGAGCCAAACCGTTACCACCACCGTCAAGGCAGACGGCAGCTACAGCGTAGACGTGCCCAAAGCCCTGCCCGACGGCGGCTACACCGCCGAAGCCTCGGTGAAAGATCCCGCCGGCAACGAAGGCAAAGCCAAAGACAACGGCTCGGTCGACACCACCGCCCCGATGATCAGCGTAGACGCGCCGGACAACAGCAGCGACAACACCCCGACCATCAGCGGCAAAACCGATGCGC
>NZ_JADGLG010000213.1:0-374 GCF_015235335.1 Neisseria sp. 19428wB4_WF04 | reverse complement strand
CCACCGCCCCGATGATCAGCGTAGACGCGCCGGACAACAGCAGTGACAACACCCCGACCATCAGCGGCAAAACCGATGCGCCCGCCGGTTCGGTGGTAACCGTAGTGGTAACCGGTTCGGACGGCCAAAGCCAAACCGTTACCACCACCGTCAAGGCAGACGGCAGCTACAGCGTAGACGTGCCCAAAGCCCTGCCCGACGGCGGCTACACCGCCGAAGCCTCGGTGAAAGACCCGGCCGGCAACGAAGGCAAAGCCAAAGACAACGGCTCGGTCGACACCACCGCCCCGATGATCAGCGTAGACGCGCCGGACAACAGCAGCGACAACACCCCGACCATCAGCGGCAAAACCGATGCGCCCGCCGGTTCGGTG
>NZ_JADGLG010000212.1:0-377 GCF_015235335.1 Neisseria sp. 19428wB4_WF04 | reverse complement strand
TCCAAGAGGCGGAGCCGCGTATTGATGCAGCGGTATCCGCCCGCATTGCCAAAGATACCGCCGAGGCCGATGAGGCCTTTTTAGGCCGTCTGAAAAAGCTGCCGGCAATTGCATTCGCGGCGGTTTTGGTATTGATGATGCTGTTCGTTTTATTGGTAACTTGAGGGTTCTCCAATGGAATTCTTTCTTAGACGTTTTGTGGTTGGTTTTATCCTCAATCCTGTTCGGTTATTTTGTTATGGAAAATCTTTCTAATAATGAATGCTGACTTTGGTACTTGTCTTTGGCGGCTGCATTACTTTGCCGGCACTTAAAAGAGTGATTAGGAGGATAGTAATGGATGAATTAAGAAAAAATTTTTATTTCTTTTGCCGGGG
>NZ_JADGLG010000211.1:0-379 GCF_015235335.1 Neisseria sp. 19428wB4_WF04 | reverse complement strand
GCCTGCAACTGCCGGTGGTGGCCACGCACCCCACGCAGTTCCTCACCGCCGACGATTACGAGGCGCACGAGGCCCGCGTCTGCATCGCCGAGGGAGAGATCCTCGCGAACCCGCGCCGCGTGCGCCGCTTCACGCGCGAGCAGTACTTCAAGTCGAGCGCGCAGATGGAGGCCCTGTTCGCCGACGTGCCCACGGCCATCGCCAACACGCTCGAGATCGCCAAGCGCTGCAGCCTGTCGCTGGTGCTCGGCAAGCCGCGCCTGCCGGACTTCCCCACGCCCAACGGCATGCCGGCGGAAGAGTACTTCCGTTTCGCCTCGTTCCAGGGCCTGGAGGAGCGGCTCGCGCACCTGTTCCCCAACGAAGCCCAGCGCGACAA
>NZ_JADGLG010000210.1:0-379 GCF_015235335.1 Neisseria sp. 19428wB4_WF04 | reverse complement strand
GTGGATAAAGGCCATGCCTTGCGAAATGAGGATCAGTTGGAGTCCGAAGCTGGCGGCACGTTTTTGCTGATGCAGTGACCAGTTAGGATTTTCGATGTGGAAATAGTCAAAGGCAGTTGCATTATCATGGCATTCAATGTAGTTGACGGATTGTGTCGGACTGAGGAAGTGGCTGAAACGGCTCCCTGTCAGCAAATGCTGGATTTTCTCATGGAGTTGTTTCTCCACCAAACTTTGTGGGTCCAGCAGGACTTTTTTGATAGTATCGCGGTAATCATCGTTGAAAAAGCCGAACGTTGGTAGCTTTTCAGCATTGTATTGGTGGGCTAGCTCGTCAAAATCAAGGGCAGTTGCCATTTTCCAACCCTCGCCATAGAGA
>NZ_JADGLG010000209.1:0-380 GCF_015235335.1 Neisseria sp. 19428wB4_WF04 | reverse complement strand
CTCACCTTCTTCAGATAAAGCGAAAAACTTTGGTTACATGTCTGCGATTATCAATTCAGGTTTTATTTTAGGTCCAGGTATTGGTGGATTTTTGTCAGAATTTTCACATCGCTTACCGTTTTATGTAGCAGGTGTGAGCGGTTTAGTAGCTTTAATACTTTCTATAGTATTTATTCACAATCCGAAAAAAGCAACCACAGATGGTTTTACAAAATATCAGCCGGAGCTGTTGTCGAAAATTAATTGGAAAGTGTTCTTAACACCGATAATTCTTACTCTAGTATTGGCATTTGGGCTTTCATCTTTTGAAACGTTATTCCCATTATATACTGCAGATAAAGCACATTATTCGCCTTTAGATATTTCAATAGCTATTACTG
>NZ_JADGLG010000208.1:0-381 GCF_015235335.1 Neisseria sp. 19428wB4_WF04 | reverse complement strand
GTATGAAACAACAAGCTCAACAGCTTTATCAGACGGTACAATCACAATATTACCTTTGCCATCATTTGCGACCGTAGGAGCAGTTTTATCTGCCTGCTTCACAACTTCTACTGGTGATAGCAAATCAATAGTTCCATCTGGATATTTAATTGTCACTGAAGCATCTTTAGAAACATTAATCTCTGTTCCTTATGGGAGGTTATTGTTCTCTTTAAGGAATGCCTTGATACGAGCAATTTCTTTTTCAGTCAAGTTATTTGGATCAACCACTGGTGTTACTTTCGCAGCTGGTTTAATTAGAGCTGCCATTGGAAGTTTGATTTTTTCCAACTCTTGATAAGTTCTAACACCATTGATTAAAACAATCGCTTCCTCAACAGC
>NZ_JADGLG010000020.1:0-38954 GCF_015235335.1 Neisseria sp. 19428wB4_WF04 | reverse complement strand
CGGAGATGTGTATAACAGACAGATACGGGGCTTTGCCGGGCACACACCGGCGGTATGCGGCTTTGAAAGATAAAAATGCCGCAGCTTCGGTGTGTGCTGCCGAGTTTTGTGTTGATTATCGCGGCTGTGAAACAACCGGTCGCAATTATATCGAATCTGCGCCGGATAATCTTTTCAGACGGCCTGAAATTTCCAAAATCCTGCCTTTTCTGCCGCGTTTGTTGTTTATATCTTGAATACGCAGTTTTTCTTTGTGTTCGGCTCCGCGTTTGCCTGTGCTTTCAACGATAAATTCCGCTGCCGAGGTAACGGCGGTGTGTTCCAGTTCGATGCCGTCTGAAAGGCTCATCAGCTGCAGGCCGCGGCCTTTGGCCATCACTTCCAATTCGCCGATGGAAAACGCCAGCAGACGGTTGTCGCCCGAGGCCAGCAGCACTTTGCAGTCGGGGTTGGTGAGCGACACGGCAAAAACGGGCACGGGCGGCAGCGTTTTTTCCCCCGCTTTGAGCGTCATCAGCACTTTGCCTGCTTTGACGCGGCCGGTCATGTCGCCGAGTTTGGCGATAAAACCGTAGCCGCCGCTGTTGCTCAGCAGATAATATTGGTCGGGCAGGCCGGTCATCATGGCAACAACGCAGGCGCCGTTTTGCAGCTCGATAAGCGAGGCCACCGGCACGCCGTCGCCGCGCCCGCCGGGGATATCGGCGGCATCGAGGGTGTAGGTGCGCCCCAGTGAGTCGAGCACCACCACAGGCCACACGCTGCGGCCTTCCAACACTTGTTTGAGGCCGTCTCCTTCTTTGAAGGCGGTTTGGCTCAAATCGAGATTGTGGCCGGAGCGGCTGCGTATCCAGCCTTTGTTTGACAAGATGATGGTAACGGGCTCGTCTGCGGTGGTTTGGGTGAGCGTGGCGCGGCCGGCTTCTTCTACCAGCGTGCGGCGCGGGTCGCCGTACTGCTTCATATCGGCCTGCATCTCTTTGACCATCAGCTTTTTCTTTTCGTTTTCATCGGCCAAAAGGGTGTTCAGACGGCCTTCTTCTTCACGAAGCTCATTTAATTCTTTTTCGAGCTTGAAGCCCTCCAGGCGGGCGAGTTGGCGCAGGCGGATTTCGAGAATGTCTTCGGCTTGGATTTCGGTGAGCCCGAAGGCGGCCGTCAGGTCGGGCTTGGGATCATCGGATTCGCGGATAACGCGGATCACCTCATCGATGTGCAAAAATGCAATCATGCGTCCATCGAGAATGTGGATGCGTTTTTGCACTTGCCCCAAACGGAATTTCAGACGGCGTGTAACGGTTACGGTGCGGAATTCCAGCCATTCGGCCAAAATGGTTTTGAGGTTTTTTTGGGCGGGGCGGTTGTCGGTGCCCATCATCACCAGGTTTATCGACACGTTGCCCTCGAGCGAGGTTTGCGCCATCAGCGTGTTGATGAAGTTTTCAGGCTCGATGCGGCTGGATTTCGGCTCGAACACCAGCCGCACGGGTGCTTCGCTGTCGCTCTCATCGCGCACGCGCTCTAACAGCGAGAGCATCAGTGCTTTGGTGTTTTGCTGCTCCTGGGTGAGGTTTTTCTTGCCCGATTTGGGCTTGGGGTTGGTTTGCTCTTCGATTTCGGCCAGGATTTTCTGCGCGCCGGTGTTGGGCGGCAGCTCGGTAACGATGATGCGCCATTGGCCGCGCGCGAGTTTTTCGATTTCATAGCGCGCACGCACGCGCACGCTGCCTTTGCCGGTTTCGTAAATCTGCTGCAAATCGGCGGAGGAGGTAATGATTTGGCCGCCGCCGGCGAAATCGGGCGCGGGAATATACTGCATCAGCTCGGCGGTGGTGAGCGAGGGCTTTTTCAAAAGTGCCACCGCCGCCCGGGTTACTTCGGTGAGGTTGTGCGGCGGGATTTCGGTGGCCATGCCCACGGCGATGCCCGATGCACCGTTGAGCAGCACCATCGGCAGCCTGGCGGGCAGATGCACCGGCTCTTCAAATGCGCCGTCATAGTTGGGCGCAAAATCCACCGTGCCCATATTGATTTCGGCAAGCAGCAGCTCGGCAATCGGTGTGAGACGGGCTTCGGTATAGCGCATGGCCGCTGCGCCGTCGCCATCGCGCGAACCGAAGTTGCCGATGCCGTCTATCAGCGGATAGCGCAAGGTGAAATTCTGTGCCATGCGCACCATCGCATCATAGGCTGAAGCATCGCCGTGGGGGTGGTATTTGCCGAGAATCTCGCCCACCACCCGCGCCGATTTCACCGGTTTGGCGCCGTGGGTCAGGCCCATATCGCGCATGGCATAGAGAATACGCCGCTGCACCGGTTTCTGGCCGTCTGAAACTTCGGGCAGGGCGCGCCCCTTTACCACGCTCATGGCGTATTCGAGATAGGCGCGTTCGGCATATCGGCCCAGCAGCAGGCAGTCGCTGCCTGCGGAGGAGGCGGTGGAATGTTCTTCAATCATTGCGGCAGAAATACGGGTTTGGATAAAAGCATATATTGTAAAACAAATCGGGCGGCAACGCTTTATAGCCTGCCCGTTTTGAAACCACGGCGGTGCCGGTGCGCCTTGCTGCGGTTGTATTTTTGAAGCCCGCACCCTGCCGTGATGCCGCCGGGTATGTTTCAGACGGCCTTTGCGGGTTCGGCACTGCGTAAAATCTGATTTGAACCATTAGAAAAACGGGTACTCTTGGTTATAATCCTACCGGACTGACTATTCGGAACCCTGCCATGAATCCCCCGCCCCGTTTTCACTGCCGTTTGGGACAAACCGAACAAAACCGCTTGCTGGCGCGCTTGGAAAGCCATTTCGGCCAACGCATCGATACTTGGCGTTATTTGTGGCTGAACGGCATGAATTTAGGCCGTCTGAACGAAAAATGGCTGGAGCGGGTGGCGCAGGATTGGCCGGAGCGTTTCGAAGAAAAACCCGGGGGCATTTATCTTTTTGCCGACAACTGGCTTGCAATGGGCGACAACCTGCAACACATGGCGCAGGGCTGGCACCGGCTCGGCCATTTGGACGGCTGGCGCAATGAAAAGTTTGATGCCGCCGATGCCGAGGGCAATGTTTTGTTTGCACTCGAGCGCGCCGCCTTCCGCCCGCTGGGGCTGATGAGCCAGGCGGTACACATTAACGGCTTAACCGAACACGGCGGAGAATGGGTGTTTTGGATAGGCCGCCGCAGCCCCTTTAAGGCAGTCGATCCCAACAAGCTCGATAATTTGGTGGGCGGCGGCATCGCCAGCGGCGAGAGCATACGGCAGGCCATGCTGCGGGAAGCCGGTGAAGAAGCCGGGCTGGACGCAGATTTGCTGGGCGGGTTGGCGTGCCGCAGCCGCCGTTTGAGTGTGCGCCCCGTGTCGCGGGGGCTACACAACGAGCTGCTGCATATTTTCGATGTAGTGCTGCCGCCTGATGTGGTTCCCGAAAACCAAGACGGCGAAGTGGCAGAGTTCAAACGCATGGGCGTGGCCGAGCTCACTGCAGCCATGTGCGACGGCCTGCTGATGAACGATGCTATGATTGCCACACTTGATGCTTTTGCGCGTTACGGCCTGCTTGATGAAACGCACGGCCTGGCGAAATGGCTGGCCGCCACGCAGAAGGCGCGCCCTTAGCGGTTTTCAGACGGCCTGAGGTTTTTTTAAAATATTTTTGTAAACATAATTTGTAAACATAAATTGATAAAATCAAATTATCGATACCGCCATTTTCGCGCAGGCTGAAATCAAGATGTTTAATATTGTGAAGTATTGTTTTAACCGATACTGCAATATTTTTATTCGGATTCCCACCTGCGCGGGAATCATGGAAAATAAACCTCTTGTGATACTTTTTGAGTTCTGCAAAGGCTTCTATATCCCGAAAACACCGAACCGCCGTATGAAAACGGCGGTTCGGTGTTTCGGTTTTGAGTATTTGATGTAAAGGGAACGGAATCTTTCGTATATGCACACTCCGGTATCGTTAAAGATGGTTGAAGGGAATCAGCTGTTTGGTGTTTAATGGACTCGGCATTTGGGATAACTGCCAAGTGTCTTAATCTTAATATAAATAAAAACAATTATCAATAGCAAATCCAAGATTAACAGCAGATTTTAATTTAAGTTATTGATAATAAATATAATAATATAGTTTGTTCTAGGTTGGGGGTGGGGTATAGAAAACATAGGGCGGTTTCGGTTTATAAAAAATTCCGCCTGTAAATTCCCTTCATAGCCAAAATCAACCAACATATCGGCGGTAGGGTAAATTCCGTATAATTCCCAATCCCGATATTTCCATATCGGCCGTCTGAAACGTTTCAGACGGCCTTATTAAGCCGAATACAATGCCGCAAACCTACCGAACCGTACAACGGAATTTACTTGAAGCCAATAATCTTTCGCCCGGGCAGCTTGCCCGCAGTTTGGCTCTGATTGGCAGCCACCGTGTAGATTATGCCGATATCTATTGCCAGCATACCGCTTTCGAGAGCTGGCATCTTGAAGAGGGTATGGTCAAATCGGGCAGCTTTCAAATCGATCAGGGCGTGGGCGTGCGTGCCGTTTCCGGTGAAAAAACTGCGTTTGCCTATGCCGACAGCCTTAATGAGGAGTCAGTTACCCGCTCGGCGCAGGCCGTGCGGGTAATCGGTGCGGCCGGTGCCTGCAGCAGGGTGGAGGCTGCCGTGCCGAATCACGGCCTGAATGTGCACACCACGCAAAACCCGATGGCCGGCTTGGACTCTGCCGCCAAAGTCGCCCTGCTCAATCAGGTGGAAGCGTTGGCCAAAGCCGCCGATCCGCGCATCGTGCAGGTGATGGCGGGGCTCACCTGTGAATACGACCTGATTTATATCGCCCGTTTGGACGGCCGCCACGCCGCCGACATCCGCCCGATGGTGCGCCTGAACGTTACCGTGATTGCCAAACAGGGCAACCGGCGCGAGCAGGGCAGTGCAGGCGGCGGCGGACGTTACGGTTTGGACTATTTTGACGAAAACCGCGTGGCGCAATATGTAAACGCCGCCGTCAGGCAGGCGCTGACCAATCTCGAATCCCGCCCCGCACCGGCGGGCGAGATGAAAGTGGTGCTCGGCAACGGCTGGCCGGGCGTGCTGCTGCACGAAGCGGTGGGGCACGGTTTGGAAGGTGATTTCAACCGCAAACAAACCAGCGCATTTGCAGGCCGCATCGGCGCGCGGGTGGCCGCCAAAGGCGTTACCGTAGTCGATCAGGGCGATATAGCCGGCCGCCGGGGCTCGCTCAATATCGATGACGAAGGCAATGAGCCCCGCCGCACCGTGTTGATTGAAGACGGCATTCTCACAGGGTATATGCAGGACGAAACCAATGCCCGCCTGATGGGTGTGCCGGTAACCGGCAACGGCCGCCGCGAAAGCTATTCGGCAACCCCCATGCCGCGCATGACCAACACTTTTATGGAAAACGGCAGCTACGCCCCCGAGGAAATCATCGCTTCGGTTGATAAAGGCATATATGCCGTCAATTTCGGCGGCGGCCAGGTCGATATCACCAGCGGCAAATTCGTGTTCAGCGCATCCGAAGCGTGGTGGGTGGAAAACGGCAGGCTGCAATACCCCGTAAAAGGCGCCACCATTATCGGAAACGGCCCGGAAGTGCTTAAATATGTGAGCATGACCGGTAACGACAGCGTTTTAGATGCCGGTATGGGCGTATGCGGCAAAGAAGGCCAAAGCGTGCCCGTGGGCGTGGGGCAGCCAACCCTGCGCATCGACAAAGGTTTGATTGTAGGCGGCAGCAAGGTTTGAGTGTGCTGCGGCGGGGCGGGCTTTCCGCCGGCTGCAACCCTGGCTCAAAAAAGCGGCCCGGTAAACCCTGAGCCCGCAGAAGAATGGTCTGCCACGGCAGGCCCGTTTTATTGCCGGTGCGGCAATACCGCAGCCGTTATGCGCTGCCCGTTTTTTTAAACCAATTAAAACAGACGGTCGGTGAAGGGGTTTTCCGGGTAAGCCGGGGCCGTCTGAACCGTAGTGCCAATCAGGCCGGCCGCCATCTCCGGCCCGTTTTAAAGCGATTGCAGCGTTGCCCGCCGCTTTGCGGCTGTTTCCGGCAGATTCGCGGCATGTGTATTGCCTGCGGCTGACTGCTTGATATCGGATATGCGGGCCCGTTATTCAGGCCGTCTGAAAATCTGTTTCAGACGGCCTGAATATTTTTATAAAGGCTGCACGCTTGGATCAACATCTGTTTTTCCGAGGGACGGGGGAGCAGTTTTCGGGTGGCATCGGGGCGTTTTTTAAACCCTGAAAGGTTTTGTTTCAAGGTTTGACGGCGGTATAAAAAATACTCAGGCCGTCTGAAAACAAGCCGGACAGGGTGGCCGCAGGGCTTGATGTGTTTTCAGACGGCCCGGGTATTTTGCAAGGCTGCAAACCATTGAATCAAAAATCTGTTTCAGACGGCCTGAATGCTGCACCGGTTATCGGCGGAAACGTCAGAATTTATAGCTTACTTTGCCGATGATGCTGCGGCCCTGGCCGTAGTAGCAGTAATAATCGCAGCCACTGATGTATCTGCGGTTGGTGATGTTGTCGGCGTTGATTTGGGCTTCCCAGTTTTTGCCTGCCTGATAGCGGGCGAAAAGGTCGAACACGGTGGAAGAGGGCACGCGGTAGCCCGAATAGAGCGAACCGTTTTGGGTGTGGCTGCTGCCCGCATAGCGCACGCCTGCGCCCAGCGAGAGGCCGTTGAGCACACCGCTGTCGAAGCTGTATATCCCGCGCAGGGCGGCGCTGTGTTTGGGAATCAGCGGGTTGCGGATTTCGCTGCCGCTGCTGTCGGTGATGCTGCTCAAATAAGTGTAGGCAAACCGGCCGCTGATGTTGTCGGTAAGGTTGGCCTGCGCCTGGATTTCCACGCCTTTGCGCTTAATCGGGTCGGCGCTGCTGACGGTGGCACCGGTGGCGTTGGATACCAGCGCGCCTTTGTCGCGGGCTTTGAACAGGGCAACCGAAGTGCTGCCGTCCAGCCAAGACGGAATGTATTTCAGGCCGGCTTCGTATTGCTCGGTGGTGTTCGGGTCATACAGGGTTTGGTTGCCGCTCAGGCCGGTGGGCAGGCGGAACGATTCGCTGTAGGCGATGTAGGGGTTGAGGCCGAAGGGGGCGTAATACATCAGCGAGCCGGAATAGGAGGTGTGGTTGGCTTTAACCGATTGGCCGTTTTCCACTTCTTCGCTGCGGGCGCGGTCATGGCGGATGCCGGCGGTGATGCCCACACGGTTAAACAGTTTTGCGCTGTTTTGCAGATAAAAGCCGAGCTGTTTCGATTTGATGCCGGTTTCGGGCGCATTAACGGTTTGCGCCGCGCCGTAAGAAGCGGCGGGGTTGAACACATTAACGCTGGAAGCCGAGCCGAACAGGGTGTAGCGCGCATCGACTTTCTGATGGCGGTAATCCACGCCGCCGAGCAGGGTGTTTTCGATGCTGCTGTTTTTAAACTGCCAGCGCAGGCGGTTGTCGATGCTGTGGCTGCGGGCTTTGCCATCGTTAAACACCACGCCGCGCGGCACTGTGTAGCCCGATTCGCTCAGCGGCAGGGCGTTCCAGTCTGCATCGGATGCGGCGGGGTAGGCGTAGGTGCCGCGGTGGTAGTTGCTGATGTTTTGATAGCGGTAGTTTTGGCTGAAACTGATGCCTTTGCCGAAGTCGTGGCTGAACTCATAGCCGGCGGAGCGGGCAATGTTTTTCTCATCGTCTTGCGCAGGGTCGCCCAGGTTGCTGCTGCGGGCGATGGTGCCCAAGGGCGCGGCCACCAGCGTGCCGCTTTGCGGCAGAAAGTTGGAGCCGGGCGTGCCGTTGTCTTTTTGCACGCCGGCCATCAGGTTGATGCGGGTGTTTTCGCTGAAATCGTAGGCCAGCGAGGGGGCGAAATAATAGCTTTCGTTGTAGGTGCGGTTCCACTCGCCATCAGCGCGTTTGTATGAACCCACCAAACGGTAGCGCAGGCTTTGGTCGGCATTGAGCGCGCCGGTGTAGTCGGCGGCGATGCCGCGCTGGCTGTTGTTGCCAAGATGCGCTTCCACCACGCCTTCGCCCACTTGGTTTTTATGCGGCCGTTTGCTCACATAGTTAATCAGGCCGCCGGCATTGGCTGCACCGTAGGTGAGCGCATCGGCACCTTTGGTGATTTCCACCGCTTCCACGCCGAAGGGATCGATATGCGGGGTGAAAAATCCGTAGGAAACGGCCGGTGCGCCGTCAAACGACTGGCTCGCTTCGGTGCCGCGGATGCGGAACCAGTTGGTGTTGGTGTCGCTGCCGAAAGGCTGGTTGGTGAAGCCGGCCTGGTAGCGGCCGATTTCGTCCATTTTTTCCACGCCTTCTTCTTTGAGCGTTTCCGCGCTGATGCTGACCGCCGATTTGGCCTGGCGGAACGGCACGCCGCTTAATTTGTTGATGGAGCCGACCACGGTAACGGCCTGCAGCTCTGCGGTTTCGGCATTTTGGCTCTGCGCGCTGCCGTCAGCGGCAAAGCCTTGCGTATATGCCCCCAAAACGGCGGCTGCCAAGAGGCTGCGGGTAAAAATGTATTGTTTGCTTTTCATCGTGTTTGCTTTCAAATTGTTATGCGGAACCGGCCGTCTGAAAGCCCGGCAGCTCTGCAAAAAACGCCTGCGGCGTATTTCTGCACCGGGTGCTGTCTGCGCCGTATTCCTGTCTGTTGTGAAGATGCGGCAGCCCGGATATTGTTTTTCAGACGGCCGGGTAAAGCGGATTATAGGCTGTTTTCGGCATATTTTGTTTTATGATGTGTATAAAAAGAAATAATATGACCACATTTCCTTATTTTTGTTTCCTGCTTAATATAAGTTTTTATTATTGTTTATATTGACGATATTGGAAAACGTTTTTGAGCCACAGCGGCAATCAGGCCGTCTGAAAAACCTGCCCTGTGCCGTCTGCGTGAGCATGCGGCCGCCCGCATCATTTTGCTTCGGAGGGGTGCGGCGGTTTGCGGGTTCAAACGTGGTTTGCCGCGTTAAACAGGGTATAACCCCGTTCGGGGGAGATTGGGGAGCCGTGAAAATAGGTGATTTCCAGTTCGATGTTGTCAAAATAGAAACTGCCCTCGATAAGCGGCGCGTCTTTTTCTTCATCCAGAGTAAACGAAGCGGCAGAGCGCATTAATTCATGTTTTATCTGCCGGTAGCTGGTGTCGGTTAAAGAATCGTGGCAGCAATGGCCAATCAGAAGGGTAACGGGATCGTTTGGGTTCGTCCCGTTGAAGCGGCGGCTTACGCCGCCGTGCAGCAGAATATTGCCGAAGCGGACGGGGCAGGCAAACGTTGCGGTTTGATACGGATCATTGTCGAACTGCAAATGAGGGTTACGGGCGAGCTCTGCACAGGTAACGCCCAACGGACAAACTGTTTTTGCGGTGCTTGAATTTCAAACCCGAGCGCGTAATCGTTATGCCCGCTTAAAAGGGCGTAGTTGGTCGGCTGTTTTTTCCGCCACAGCACCAGTTTGACCGGTTTTTTATCGTTGAGGCAGGCAAAAAATGCGTTGTCGTCCAAGCCGGAGCGTTGGGAAAGCGCCGATACACCCGGCAAAGCCCCCTGCGGCGTGATGGATAAAGATATCTTCGTTCCGGCACACATAAAGGGGCATCTGATGATGGCTGCGGTGGAGATAAATATATTTGCAGCGTATCCAGATCGAAACGCCGGCTGCCGTTGTCTGTTTCCCAAATAACCGTACTGCCTTCCAGACGGATGGTGTGCGTTGTGGCGTGATGGCGCAAACCGGCACACCTGCCCGCAAAGCGCATGCCGGACAGGGTTTGAATGAATGAACATATTTTATTCAGCATCATGAGTCCGAATCAGAGAGGATGGATTTTGAGAGAGGATAATGCAGTTTTGCACCGGCGGGCAAAGGGCGTGTCAGGCAGCCGGGCGGTGTTGTTTTCAGACGGCACTGCGGGCGCAATGGGGCAGCGCAGGCGTACGGCTTGCCTGCATCGGTATCGGCGGCGGCAGCCCCGGGCAGCCAAAGCAGACGGCTTGCACGCGGCGGCAAGCCTCCCCGCGCCGAATCCCGCGGGCAGGTGCGCACAGGCGCAAGGCGGCAGATAATGCGGCAGGCTTCGGTGCTTCCGAGTTGGCAGGTGGGCGTAAATCGGTTCAGACGGCCTTGCTATGCAAGGGTTTGCGCACAGAAAAACCAAAAAAACAAGCCTGCAAAATCAGTTGCGGCAAGGTTATAATCGGCAGCCTGTTTTGGGTTGTTGATAAGGAATCCGTTATGCATTGGCTGTTTCTGGCGCTGGCCATCGTGAGCGAAGTGTTCGGCTCCACCATGCTCAAACTCAGCAGCGGTTTCAGCAGGCTGTGGCCGTCTCTCGGCGTGGTGCTGGGCTTTGGGCTGGCATTTTATTTTCTTTCCCTTGCCTTAAAAACCATGCCGCTGGGCACCGCCTATGCCGTGTGGGCGGGTGTGGGGCTGGTGTTGACGGCGGCGGTGGGCATATTCTTTTTCGGTCAAAAAGCAGATGCGGCCGGCGTGTTCGGCATCGGCCTGATTCTGGCGGGCGTGGTGGTGCTGAACCTGTTTTCCAAAATGGGCGGCCATTGAAGGCGGGATAAGGTATCGGGTTTGAAAGGCCGTCTGAAAACATTTTCAGACGGCCTTTGAATGATTCAGACGGCCTCGGGCGGGTTTGGCCGGTGCGGCCGTCTGAAAAAAACTCTGCCGCACGGGTTGGGGACGGGAAAAAAGCTCCGCCGGCAAACGGCAGCCTTTGGAGGCTTCTTAACAGAATCAAGCAGACGCAATGCTTTTAGCTCCGCAGAAACTTGTTTCCTTTCGGAAACGGCGTTTTCAGACGGCCTTTGCGTGTTTCAGACGGCCGCAAGGTATTTTGAAAAGTTTCGGCAGGTGCGGTTGCTACAGCTTTCTCACCAGCACCATAAAATACGCGCCGCCAATCAGCGTGGCCGTCAGCCCGGCTGGGATTTCGTAGGGAAAGGCAAGCTGCCGCCCCAGCCAGTCGGCTAACGCCATCATCAGCGCGCCCAGCAGCGCGCCATAGAGCAACTGCTGTTTGGGCAGCCGCGCGCCGAGCATGGCGGCCAGGTGCGGCGCGAGCAGGCCGGCGAAGCTCAGCGGGCCGACCGTCAGCGTGGCGGCGGCGGTGAGCAGTGCGCTCAGCAGAATCAGCACCAGCCGCGCGCGTTTCACGTTTACCCCGGCCGACTGCGCCACCACGCTGTCCAAACTCAAGAGCGCGAGCCATTTGGAGAGCGGCAGCACCGCAACCGGCAGAAGGCAGGCCAGCGCGGCCACCGCAAGCGAGAGCAGCGGCGTAGTGTGGTAGGTGGAGCCGGAAAGCCAGATTAAGAGTTGCTGGGTGCGGTAGTCGCCCATTGCCGACCAGGTGCGGATGGCGGCATCGCTCAAGGCCGCCAGCGCCATGCCGGTGAGCAGCACTTTCTCGGGCTGCAGGCCGTTTTTGCGGTTGAGCCACATCATCAAACCCAGCGCCAGCAGGGCAGCCGCGCCGCCGGCGAACCAAAACAGCGCGCTGCCCGAGGTGGTGCCGAATATCATCACCGCCGTCATCGCCCCCAAAGCGGTGGCGGAGCTGATGCCCAGCAGCTCGGGGCTGGCCATCGGGTTTTGCGTCAAACGCTGCAGCAACACGCCCACCGTGGCCAGCATTATGCCGCAGCCGGCCGCAAGCAGCAGGCGCGGATAGCGCAATGCCCACACGGCGGGGTCGGTGTCGATGTGCCAGCCGTTTGCGCCGTTGCCCGCCAACAGCGCGAGTGCGGCCGCCGGCAGCAGCAGCCAGGGCGAATAACGCAGCCACGGCGAAGCGCGCAGCGGGGCGGTTTTGCCGCCCGAGGCCGTTTGAAAAGCAGGGCGGGCGGGCATGCGCGCCATCAGCCACAATAATAGCGGTGCGCCGATTAAGGCGGCCAGCGCGCCGGCGGGCAGGGCGATGCCGTAGTAGTGTTCCAGCAGCACCAGCGCGTTGTCGGTGGCCAGCAGCATCAGGCCGCCCGCCGCAAACGATGCCCACAGGCGCGCCGGCAGCGTGCGCACGCCCGCCTGCCGCACCGCAGCGGCCGCCGCCAGCCCCACAAAGCCCATCATGCCCACCATGCCCACCACGGTGGCGCACACAAACGCCGCCAAAGCCAACGCGGCAGTGCGCACGGCTTTCACGGGCACGCCTAGCGCGGCGGCCTGATCATCGCTCAAACTCATGATGTTTAAGGGTTTCAGCAGCAAGGATAAAGCCGCAGCGGCCGCTGCCAGCCGCCACAGCAGGCCGAGGCTGTCGTGCCAGCTGTCCTGCACCAGCGATCCGCTGCCCCACTGCATCACCGCGCGCGCTTCTTCGCTGTAAAACAGCGTGATGATGCCGCTCACCGAGCCGAGATAGAGGCTCACCACCAAGCCGGCCAACACCACCGTAACCGGCATCATTTCTCGCCGTGCCGACAAGGCCAGCACCGCCGAGAGCGCGGCGGCCGCGCCGGCAAAGGCCACGGCAAACGTGCCGTGCAGCAATAAGGCCGGGAAAAACACGCCGGCGGCCAACAAGGCCAGTTGCGCGCCGCCCGCCACCGCCAGCGTGCTGTCGGCCGCCAGCGGATTGCGCAGCACCTGCTGCATCAGCATGGCGGCGGCCGCCAAACCGCCGCCCGCCAACAAAGCCATCGCCATGCGCGGCAGGGTGTTTTGCTGCACCGCCAGCGCGCCGAGCGGCAGCGTGTCGGGCGCGGCAAACAGCAGCGGCCACGGCCAAACCCATTGCAGCTTGAGAATCCATAAGCCCGACACCAACGCTAAAGCGGCCAATGCCGCCATCAGTGCCCGAGCAGGCCGTCTGAAAAAATCTGTTTGCTTTAACATAATGCTTCCTGTTCAGACGGCCGAACCTGTTGCGGCTTGAGAACCCGTAAGCCCGATACCCACGCTAAAGCGGCCGATACCGCTATCAACGCCAGCGCAGGCCGTCTGAAAAAATCTGTTGCCTTACCATGATGCTTCCTGTTCAGACGGCAGCGCGTGCGCCAATTGCTGCGCAAAATGCTGCATAGACGGCAGCGCGCCGTAGCTCCATGAGGGGGGCAAAACGCGGCGGTTGGCAGGCTGTGCAAACGGAAGCCGCTGCCACAGCGCGCTTTTTTCCAAGCCCGGGCGCACATTGGCCGGGTGCGGTTTCACCACCAGCAGCAGCGTGCCGGGCGGCAGTTCGGCCAGTTTGACCAAGGTGATATTGGCAAAACCCCAGCCGTTGGATTCGCCCTGCCAGGCATTTTTCAAGGCCAGTTTGTCGAGCACTGCCTGATACATCGAGGTGCGCCCGTAGATGCGCAGGTGGCGGGCATCGACAAACTGCACCACCGCCAGCGGGCGGTTGCGGTAGGGCGCGAGCGTTTGCTTAAGTTGCGCCAGCCGCCGTTCGGTGTCGGCAATCAGCCGCTCGGCGGCAGCCGTGGCGTTCACCAGCCTGCCGAGTGCGCGGGTGGCGGCCACGGTGCGGGCATATTGTGTGCCTTCGGCGGCGGCGAAGTCGATTTCGTAAACGGGTGCGATGGCGGCAAACTGCGGTTTCAAATGGGCAAACCATGAAGACTGCACAAACATATCGGGTTTAATCTGCCGCAGCCGCTCGAGATTGGGCTGGAAGCGCAGCCCCGAATCTAAGGTTTGCGCGGGCAGCGCAGGATAATTAACCCAGTTGCCGTAGGCGCGTTTGTCGCCCACCGCCAGCGGCGGCAGTTTCATGGCGGTTAAGGTTTCGGCGGCCGACCAGTCGGCAGTGGCCACGCGCGGTGCGGGGGCAGCAAGGGCGGCTGTGCAAAGTACCGGTAAAACCGCTGCAGCCAAACCGCGCACACGGCAGAGGCCGTCTGAAAAACGGCAGGCAGCAAATATTGCCGGGGCCGTTTGAAAAAAACATTTCATTATCTTATCCCGTTAAGATTGATAGCGTTAAAGTTGCCGAAGGCCGCCGAAAACTGCCGCGGCCTGCCTGGGGCGGTTTTTTTCCATTTCCAATCGTTGCCGCCGGCGGGATTTTTCGTTGTACCCGCCGCTGCGGGCGCGGCGGGCGTTTGTTTGCGTTTGGAATCTTAGGCACTGTTTGAAGCCTTAAACACCACACCGTTTGCAGCCTTGAGCGGCCGGTGCAGCGGGGCTTTTTAAAGCATGGCTTTTTTTCAGACGGCCTGATAGGCCGAGGCTGCCCGAGGCCGTCTGAAGAAAATGCTGCGCCTGTTTGACTCTGTTCAACACATTACCAACGGCTGCCTACTGACTTGCGGGCGTTCCGCACGCGGCGGCGGGCTGTCGGCGGTGGTCGCGCGCGGCGCGGGGGCAGCAAGGGCGGCTGTGCAAAGTACCGGTAAAATTGCTGCCGCCAAACCGCGCACACGGCAGAGGCCGTCTGAAAAACAGCGGGCGGAAAACAGCAGGCGGCAAATATTGCCGAGGCCGTCTGAAAACGCCGTTTCCGAAAGGAAACCAGTTTCTGCGGAGCTGAAAAGCATTTTTTATATTTGATTTTGTTAAACAAACTCCTAACGGCTGCCGTTTGGCCGGCGGGCGGTTTTTCTCTATTTCCAATCGTTGCCGCCGGCAGGCGTGGGCTTTTGTTGTATCCGCTGCGGCGGCGGGCGGCGAATGTTTGTTTTTTTGGCTGCGCCGCTATGGCTTGATGCGGCGGCACAGGCGGTTGCGTGCGGGCGTTTTCCGAAGCCGCCCCGCTTACGGCAGGGCTACCGGCCGGCCGCTGTGCGGATGGGCGATGATGTTCATTTCAACGCTGTAAATTTCTTTCAGCACGGCGGCAGTCATGATTTCAGACGGCTGCCCCTGTTTGAGCAGCCGCCCCTGTTTCAGCGCAATCAGTTCATCACAATATTGCGCTGCCAGGTTGATGTCGTGAATCACGATAATGATGCCCAGATTCAGGCGGCGAGAAAGGCTGTGTACCAACGCCATCACTTCGATTTGGTGGGCGATGTCCAACGCCGCCAGTGGCTCGTCAAGCAGTAAAAAACGGCTTTGCTGCGCCAAACACATCGCCAGCCAGATGCGCGAACGCTCGCCGCCCGAGAGAGTATCGACAATCTGATCGGCAAAGCGTTGGGTGTGGGTGAGCGCAAATGCTTCTTCCACTGCGGCTTGGTCGTCTGCGCTGCGCCCCAGCAGGCCGCTCCAGGCATAACGCCCCATGGCCACCAGCTCCCGTGCGGTCAGCGAGGTGGCGGTGGGAAGGTGTTGCGGCAGATAAGCCGTTTGCCGAGCGTATTCGCGTGCGGAATAGGCATCGATGGGGCGGTTGTCAAGCAGCAGGCTGCCTTCAGAGGGCTTAATCTGGCGGGTGAGCAGTTTCAATAAGGTGGATTTGCCCGAGCCGTTATGGCCGATAAGGCCGTATACGCGGTTGGGTTGGAATTGCAGATTGATATTGTGCAGCAGCGTGCGTTGGGGCAGGGCGAAAGAAAGATGGTTGAGTCGGAACATGAAGTCGGGGCAGGTTTTTTTATTGAAACGGATGGTGCGGCGGGCGGTGCGGGCGCAGGTTGCGGCTTACGGGCGCGCCAAACGGATTTGCGGGCGGGAAAATACGGTTTGTTAGAGAAAGTATAATAATTATTATCAATTGCAGCAAGAGCAGGCATGATTTATACATCTGCAGGCACAAATATGCAGATGCCGCCCGCCGCCGGCAAACTTGCACCGTGGCGGCGATTGTTTTAAAGTTAGCAGACTGAGTCGGAGAAACCAAACATGAAAATCACCATAATCGGCGCAGGCTCTTGGGGAACTGCGCTTGCCATCCACTTTGCCCTGCACGGCCACGAAACTGCTGTGTGGTCGCGCAATCGCGAACACATGGAAAACCTGCGCCGCGATCGTGAAAACAAACGCTATCTGCCCGGCTTCGCCCTGCCCGCCGGTTTGGGCGCACACACCAGCCTGAGCGAAGCCTTGGAAGGTGCGGAGCTTGTATTGATTGCCACATCGGTTGCGGGCTTGCGCGGGAGTGCCGGACTGTTGGCAGAGCACGGTGCCGGCCATCTGCCAGTGTTGACCGCCTGCAAGGGGTTTGAGCAGGATACCGGCCTGCTGACCTTCCAGGTGGTAAAAGAAGTGCTGCCGGACAACCCCGATATCGGGGTGCTGTCCGGCCCCAGTTTCGCACAAGAATTGGCGCAGCAGCTGCCGTGTGCCGTGGTGCTCGCATCTGAAAACAAAGCATGGGTTGAAGGGTTGGTAGGCCGTCTGAACACCAATGTGTTGCGCCTGTATGGCAGCGAAGACACCATCGGCGTGGCAGTGGGCGGTGCCGTTAAAAACATCATGGCCATCGCCACCGGCCTTTCAGACGGCCTGGGCTACGGTCTCAACGCACGCGCGGCTTTGGTTACGCGAGGTTTGGCAGAAATCACCCGTTTGGCCGTTGCCATGGGCGCGCAGCCCAAAACCATGATGGGCCTGGCCGGCATAGGCGACCTGATTCTCACCTGTACGGGCGCCCTGTCGCGCAACCGGCGTGTCGGTCTGGGGCTGGCGGAGGGCAAGGAGCTGCACCAGGTATTAACCGAAATCGGCCATGTGTCGGAAGGCGTGAGCACCATCGAAGAAGTGTTCAACACTGCCTGCACCTACCAAATCGATATGCCCATCACGCAAACCCTGCTCCAGCTTATCCGCAAAGAGCTCGATGCCCGCCGGGTGGTTGAGCGTTTGATGGAGAGGGAAGCCCGCTTCGAATAACACGAACCCGCCGCAATACAGGCCGTCTGAAAAACATAACGTTCAGACGGCCTTATTTGACAGCCCCCGTTATCCCTACTATGCTTGCCCGGTAACCAACCGAGCGTACACAACATGAATCAGTTATTAGACAAACTCGAAGTCAATGTTTACCAGCTGGCGCAGAAATTCGAAACCCAGCTCGGTGAAAACAAACGCCTGCAAGAAGAAACCATCCGCCTTAACGAAGAGCTTTCCCGTCAGCGCCTGGCGCAGGAGCAGCAGAAAAACGAACACAGGGCCGCAGTGGACGAATTGAGCGAAGCCTTGATGGTGCAGATGAGCAAGCTCAAGGCGGACATGGAAACGCAACACCGCAACACCATCGAAACCATACAGAGCCGGCACCTTGCTGCCACCGAGGCCGAGCAGGAAAAGCACCGCAGCGTAGTCGGGCAGATGCAGGCGCAAATCAATGCATTAACCGTTGAAAACCAAAAATACCGCAATGCTTTGGGTGCCAATGCCGAACATCTGCGCTCCCTGCTCGCCCGCCTGCCGCAGGAGGCCGAAACAACAGCACAAGAGGGCTTAAATTAATGAGTATCCAACAAGTCAGCCTCGAAATCATGGGGCGATCTTTCACCATCGGCACCCCCGCCGAAGAAAAAAACACGCTGCAGCAAGCCGTTTCCATGCTCAATCAGAAATTCGACGCCATCAAACAAAGCGGCCGCATCGTTGAAACCGATAAAATCGTGATCATGGCCGCGCTCAATCTCGTGCACGATCTGCTCAAGATGCCGATGAAAGACGATTTGGCAATCGGCGATTTTGAGCGTAAAATAACCGACATGACTAATGCTTGCGAAAAAGTTTTAAGTAAAACACAAGCCTGATTTTCTTTTCCCTGCGGTGTTCGCGAAGGCATACATTCCTTTGAACCAATACGTTCGCTTCAGGTTGCCGGGAGTTGCAGTGGGCGTGAGCGTCTGTAGAGATGTACCCGAAACTGCCCGAGGCAGCCGCCTTGTCAGCAAGGTTCAAGCGGATTCCGCCTAAACGGCACCTGCGGGGATTCCCTATACCGATACACCGCCTGCGAAGGGCGGTATTTCATTCGATATACGGTGTAGAAAAACATTCCGACTTTGGGTGCCTGCCCGATTTTCTTTGTTGATGCGGAGCCTTATCCGAAAGCCCCTAAACTGGATTGACAGCCGTTGTAATTTTCTATAAAATCGGCAGCTTTCTATATCTGTTTGGATTAGCTTTTATGAAAACCTTTTCAGCCAAGCCGCATGAAATAAAGCGCGAGTGGTTTGTGGTTGATGCCCAAGATAAAGTTCTTGGTCGCGTTGCCGCAGAAATCGCCCGCCGCCTGCGCGGCAAACACAAGCCCGAATACACCCCTCATGTCGATACCGGCGACTATATAATAGTGATTAACGCCGATAAACTGCGTGTAACCGGCAACAAGGTGCTTGATAAAAAATATTATCGACACTCAGGCTTTCCTGGCGGCATCTATGAGCGCAACTTTTCCGAAATGCAGGAGAAATTTCCCGGGCGCGTTCTGGAAAAAGCCGTTAAAGGTATGCTGCCCAAAGGCCCCTTGGGTTATGCCATGATTAAAAAACTGAAAGTGTATGCCGGTTCTGATCACGGCCATGCAGCCCAACAACCCAAAGTTTTAGAAATCTAAGGACACGACATGAACGGTAAATATTACTACGGCACAGGCCGCCGAAAAAGTTCAGTGGCTCGTGTATTTTTGCAAAAAGGCACTGGCCGGATTATCGTAAACGGCCGCCCCGTTGATGAATTTTTCGCCCGCGAAACCAGCCGTATGGTGGTTCGCCAACCTTTGGTGTTGACCGAGAATGTTGAATCTTTCGACATCAAGGTTAATGTAACCGGGGGGGGGGAAACCGGTCAGTCAGGTGCTATCCGCCACGGTATTACCCGTGCATTGATTGATTATAATGCCGATTTGAAATCTGCTCTGTCTCAGGCAGGTTTTGTTACCCGCGATGCCCGTGAAGTTGAGCGTAAAAAACCGGGTCTGCGCAAAGCCCGCCGTGCCAAGCAGTTTTCAAAACGTTAATCCGTTTTGCAGTTGGTGTTCAAAATCCCTGCTGAATATGCAGGGATTTTTGTTTTGGATGATGGGAGTTGTCGGAATATTGCGGCGGATGTTTTTCAAAAAGTCAATTCAAGCCTGAAAATACAAATGTTGGAAATAACCGTATTGTTTACGCAGCCGGTCGGGACGGCAGGCCTGTATATCGAAAGAAGCCTTTTCAGACGGCATGAAGGTATTTTGCAAGGACATGGATGTTGGAAAAGGTCGGGTTGTTTACACTTTTTATGCCAAACAGCTTTTGTTTTTTTGCTGGAATGATGGTTTCGTGATTTTCGAGCATTCTCAAGAACGATGCGGCTTCGCCGTGCCTTTCGGCATTCTTGACAACCCTCAAAAATCCCAAAATGGGTCTGCATGCAAAAAACGGAAAGTGTAAACAACGCTGGAATTTCCTACACATGAGATTGTTTGAGGCATCCGGCCAGCTCTTTCTGTGGGGTGGCAGCTGTTACCGGTTCAAATAGTAGTGTTGACGGCGTTGCACTTCAAATTGTCGGAATTGGGTTGGGTGGTGATGCAGTGCCGGTAGGCGCGTAGGCGGGTTATACGGCATTGCCTTCTGAGCGCGGTAAACAATGTTGGTATTTTTGCACTGTAATTGACATGGCGAAGTAAGAATTTTGCGACATAAAAGTAAATTTGTTTCTTATTTTCAAATATTTTTTGCATATTGACGGCAGTGAAATAAATGGTGGGGACTGCCGAGTTTGGCCGAATGTTTTGCAAGATGCTTCAATATTGGCGGTGTGTCCCCCCCCCTGTAAATCTTTAGGGCTGCCCGGCTGTCGGGTATAATCCATACTTTCATCCGACAACTCCCTTTGGAGAACCGCTCATGTTAATTTGCAACCCCTATGAGATTGTGATTCACGGCACCACCGGAAACGGTAAGGTGTTCCGCCCTAGTGATTGGGCGGAGCGTTTGTGCGGCATTCTGTCATCGTTCGACAAAGGCCACCGCCTCTCTTATCATGAATGGGTGCGTCCGATTCTGGTTGATAAAATCCGCTGTGTGGCGGTAGATAAAAAGTTGGAGGAAATTAATCCGCCGATGTTTCGTTTTTTGATGGACTTTGCTGCAGATAATGATTTACGCGTGATGGATTGTAAAGCACTGATAGACGAGCGGGCGAAAGAGGATGTTGGCGCGGGGCAAGAGCGTGTATCGCTGTCGCAGGCTATTCAGGAAAAGCAGGCTGTAGAGCAACAAGCTGCAACAGTTGGAGCCTCATTGGCGGCAGAGAGCGTGTTGCGTGAAATCAGTGCGGAGGATACTGCAGTTGCTTTTGCTGCGTTGAGTATATTGAGGTCGGGTATCACTGATGTAACCCGTTTCGTGGAGCAGGTCAATAAGCGGCAGCGTCCGCAAGGCTACCGGCTGTTCGGTATTTTTGAAGAAGGCAAAGCCAATGCTGTGGCTGTTTGTGGTTTTCGCGAGAAAATCGATTTTGCGAGTGGCCGCCACCTTCATATTGACGATATCGTTACCATTCCTCATGGTCGTAGTAAAGGCTATGCTGCCCGTTTGTTGGCTGAAGTGCGCCGTATTGCAGAAGAAGGGGGTATAGGCAAAATCCGGGTGTCGTCTGACGTGGGTAGTGAACGCACTTCCGCGCACCGTCTATATTTTGAAAACGGTTTTGAAATTGATGCTTTTCATTTCTCTTGCAAGATTAACGGATAACTTTGGTGTTAAGGTGAATACGCTCTGCCATGTAAAGGATATATCGTGAAATATTTGTATTCAGCCGCTCTTGCTGTTTTGTTGGCAGCCTGCGCCCAGTCAGGCGGCGGCCATAGCCAGCTCTACGGTGAAATTAAGGGAGGAGTGGAAACTTCGAGAACCCGTATTGGGCAATAGATAATATAAAGATAATAAATTTGTCAGGCTGTATATTTTTAGCTTATAGGCCGTCTGAAAAATACGGTTTACACAAACCGTATTTTTCAGACGGCCTATAAAAATGTAAACCGTTGCTTGTTTTAAAAGCAGTCAAGATAGAAACAGTTTTGAAAACAAAGTTTTTCTTGAAAGATGTTTGCCGGCTGTGTTATAGTGCACTGCTTGGCAGTGTGCCAAGTATGTTTTTTTGTGCAATAGCTGATCAATCGTAATCAGCCCTTTATTAAAAAAAGGAAAATAA
Source organism: Neisseria sp. 19428wB4_WF04 (assembly GCF_015235335.1). Classification (NCBI taxonomy): domain Bacteria; kingdom Pseudomonadati; phylum Pseudomonadota; class Betaproteobacteria; order Neisseriales; family Neisseriaceae; genus Neisseria; species Neisseria sp. 19428wB4_WF04. Next base: position 17,913 of record NZ_JADGLG010000020.1, on the reverse strand, counting down.
TCATGACGTTAGGTCTGATTGGGCGCAAAGTGGGCATGACCCGTGTGTTTAACGAACAGGGTGCTTCTGTTCCGGTAACCGTGTTGGATATGTCTGCTAACCGCGTCACTCAAGTAAAATCCAAAGATACCGATGGCTATGCCGCCGTTCAGGTTACCTTTGGTCAGAAAAAAGCAAGCCGTGTGAACAAAGCCGAAGCCGGCCACTTCGCCAAAGCAGGAGTGGAAGCGGGGCGGGGCTTGATGGAGTTTGCTGTTTCTGCGGAAAAATTGGGCGGGTTGAAGGTGGGCGGAGAAGTTACCGTTGCCATGTTTGAAGCCGGTCAATTAGTCGATGTAACCGGTACCTCTAAGGGTAAAGGTTTCTCGGGTACTATCAAGCGCCATAATTTCGGCGCGCAACGTACTTCTCACGGTAACTCCCGTTCGCACCGTGTTCCCGGTTCTATCGGTATGGCGCAAGATCCCGGCCGTGTATTTCCGGGTAAGCGTATGGCCGGTCAATATGGTAACACTAGGGCAACTGTCCAAAATCTGGAAATTGTGAGAGTGGATGCCGAGCGCCAGCTGTTGTTGGTCAAGGGTGCCGTTCCCGGGGCAGTAAACAGTGATGTGGTGGTGCGTCCCAGTGTGAAGGTAGGTGCGTAATGGAATTAAAAGTAATTGATGCTACAGGGCAGGTTTCGGGCAGTTTGGCTGTTTCCGATGTTTTATTTGCCCGTGAATACAATGAAGCGTTGGTTCATCAGCTGGTTACTGCTTTCTTGGCAAATGCCCGCTCAGGCAATCGTGCTCAGAAAACTCGTGCAGAAGTAAAGCACTCTACCAAAAAGCCGTGGCGTCAGAAAGGTACCGGTCGTGCGCGCTCCGGTATGACCTCTTCTCCGCTGTGGCGCAAAGGGGGGCGTGCGTTTCCCAACAAGCCTGATGAAAACTTTACCCAAAAAGTCAACCGAAAAATGTACCGTGCCGGTATGGCGACTATTCTGTCGCAATTGGTTCGTGACGAGCGTCTTTTTGCTATTGATGCGCTAACTGCTGAAACACCGAAAACGAAGGTATTTGCAGAACAGGTGAAAAATCTAGGCTTGGAGCAGGTTTTGTTTGTTACTAAGCAGTTGGATGAAAATGTTTATCTGGCTTCGCGTAATTTGCCTAACGTATTGGTTTTGGAAGCCCAGCAAATTGATCCTTACAGCTTGCTGCGTTACAAAAAAATAGTGATAACCAAAGATGCGGTTGCACAGTTGGAGGAGCAGTGGGTATGAATCAGCAACGTTTGACTCAAGTGATTTTGGCACCTGTTGTTTCCGAAAAAAGCAATTTGTTAGCCGAAAAGCGCAATCAGATGACTTTCAAAGTATTGCCCAATGCAACCAAGCAGGAAATCAAAGCTGCTGTTGAGTTGCTGTTTGGTGTCGAAGTAGTTTCTGTAACTACTGCGACCACTAAAGGCAAAACTAAACGTTTTGGCCGCACTATCGGCCGGCGCAGCGATGTGAAAAAAGCTTATGTTGGCTTGGCTGCCGGTCAGGAGTTGGATTTGGAAGCTGCTGCGGCAACTGCAGATAAGGAATAAGTAACATGGCTATTGTAAAAATGAAGCCTACCTCTGCTGGCCGTCGCGGTATGGTTCGCGTAACCACGGAAGGTTTGTATAAAGGCGCGCCGTATGCCGCTTTGGTTGAGAAGAAGAGCTCTACTGCCGGTCGCAATAATAACGGCCATATCACCACCCGCCACAAAGGTGGCGGGCATAAGCACCACTACCGTGTGGTGGACTTTAAGCGTAATAAAGACAGTATTCCTGCAAAAGTAGAACGCATAGAGTATGATCCGAACCGAACTGCTCATATTGCCCTGTTGTGCTATGCAGACGGCGAGCGCCGCTATATTATTGCTCCGCGTGGTGTTAAAGTGGGTGCGGTATTGGTTTCTGGTGCTGAATCTGCGATTAAAGTGGGAAATACCCTACCTATCCGCAATATCCCAGTGGGTACAACCATTCATTGTATTGAGATGAAGCCGGGGAAAGGTGCGCAAATTGCACGCTCTGCTGGTGCTTCTGCGGTATTGCTTGCCAAAGAAGGTGTTTATGCTCAGGTTCGTCTGCGCTCGGGAGAGGTGCGCAAAATCCATGTGGATTGCCGTGCCACTATCGGGGAGGTGGGTAATGAAGAGCAGAGTCTGAAAAAAATCGGTAAAGCTGGAGCTAACCGTTGGCGCGGTATCCGACCGACTGTACGTGGTGTGGTAATGAATCCGGTTGACCACCCTCATGGCGGTGGTGAAGGTCGTACTGGTGAAGCGCGCGAGCCGGTTAGCCCGTGGGGTACGCCTTCCAAGGGCTATCGTACTCGTAACAACAAACGCACGGACAATATGATTGTTCGCCGCCGTTACTCAAATAAAGGTTAATTGATATGGCTCGTTCATTAAAAAAAGGCCCATATGTAGACCTGCATTTGCTGAAAAAAGTAGATGCTGCTCGTGCAAAAAACGACAAACGCCCGATTAAAACGTGGTCGCGTCGTTCAACTATTCTGCCTGATTTTATCGGTTTGACTATTGCTGTACATAATGGCCGTACCCATGTGCCGGTGTTTATCAGCGACAATATGGTCGGCCATAAATTGGGTGAGTTCTCATTGACCCGTACCTTTAAAGGCCACTTGGCTGATAAGAAGGCTAAAAAGAAATAAGGTGAATCATGAGAGTAAATGCACAACATAAAAATGCTCGTATCTCTGCACAGAAAGCCCGCTTGGTTGCAGACTTGATTCGAGGCAAAGACGTTGCTCAAGCTTTGAATATCTTGGCATTTAGCCCGAAAAAAGGTGCTGAACTAGTGAAGAAGGTGTTGGAGTCTGCTGTTGCCAATGCAGAGCATAATGACGGCGCCGATATTGATGAGCTTAAAGTGGTTGCTATTTTTGTTGACAAAGGGCCGAGTCTGAAACGTTTTCAGGCACGTGCCAAGGGTCGTGGTAACCGCATTGAAAAACAAACCTGTCATATCAATGTGACAGTAGGCAATTAAGGAAAAGCTATGGGACAAAAGATTAATCCTACCGGCTTTCGCTTAGCGGTAACCAAAGACTGGTCTTCAAAATGGTTTGCAAAAAGTAGCGATTTTTCAACTGTTTTGAAGCAGGATATTGATGTCCGCAACTATCTGCGCAAGCGCTTGGTGAATGCTTCTGTTGGTCGCGTTGTGATTGAGCGTCCGGCTAAATCTGCCCGTATTACCATTCATTCTGCCCGACCTGGTGTAGTAATCGGTAAAAAAGGTGAAGATATTGAAGTATTGAGACGTGATCTGCAAAACCTGATGGGCGTGCCGGTGCATATCAATATTGAAGAAATTCGTAAACCTGAGCTAGATGCGCAAATTATTGCCGATGGTATTGCTCAGCAGCTGGAAAAACGTGTTCAATTCCGTCGTGCTATGAAACGCGCTATGCAAAATGCTATGCGTGTTGGCGCAAAAGGTATCAAAATAATGACTTCCGGTCGGTTGAACGGTGCAGATATTGCCCGTAGCGAATGGTACCGTGAGGGGCGCGTTCCGCTGCATACTTTGCGTGCAAATGTTGACTACGCAACTAGTGAGGCTCATACTACTTACGGTGTTTTGGGTTTAAAAGTTTGGGTTTATACTGGCGAAGGCGGTGAAAAAGTAGTTCAAGTTAAGCCAGAGCAAGAGAAGAGACAAAGAAAAGCAGGAGGTCGTCATGCTGCAACCAACTAGACTCAAATACCGTAAACAGCAAAAAGGTCGTAATACCGGTATTGCTACCCGTGGTAATAAGGTGAGTTTTGGTGAGTTCGGTTTGAAAGCGATTGGTCGTGGTCGTTTGACTGCGCGCCAAATAGAAGCGGCTCGTCGTACTATGACACGGCATATTAAACGCGGTGGCCGCATTTGGATTCGCGTATTTCCTGATAAACCCATTACTGCAAAACCTGCAGAAGTTCGTATGGGTGGGGGCAAAGGTTCTCCAGAGTATTATGTGGCTGAAATCCAGCCCGGTAAAATGCTGTATGAAATGGATGGAGTATCAGAAAATTTAGCTCGCGAGGCATTTGAATTAGCCTCTGCTAAGCTGCCGATTCCGACAGTATTTGTGGTGAGACAGGTGGGGCAATAATGAAAGCGAATGAATTGAAAGACAAATCGGTGGAGCAATTGAATACGGATTTGCTTGATTTGCTGAAAACTCAATTTGGCCTACGTATGCAAAATGCTACTGGCCAATTAGGTAAACCTAGTGAATTAAAGAGAGTGCGTCGCGATATTGCCCGTGTCAAAACCATCTTAACTGAAAAAGGTGCTAAGTAATGAGCGAAACTAAAAATGTTCGTACTTTGCAGGGCAAAGTGGTTAGCGACAAAATGAATAAAACCGTTACCGTGTTGGTGGAGCGTAAAGTTAGGCACCCTCTTTATGGTAAAATTATCAGCCGTTCAACTAAGATTCATGCCCACGATGAGCAAAATCAATACGGTCTTGGTGATGTGGTTGTAATTGAAGAAACCCGCCCTTTGTCCAAAACCAAGTCTTGGGTTGTTAAAGAGCTGGTAGAAAAAGCCCGTTCCGTTTAAAAATTAAGACAGAATGGCTTAAAAAAGAAACGAGGTCTTGCATCAAGGTAAATTTATATGTAGACTTCGTTTCTTAATACTTCAGTTTTTCTTCTGAAAGTTTCTTCCCTTCGGGATCCAAGACTGGTTTACTAGAATCTTTATCAAGATATCAGATTGCTGGATACTAAAATTTTGGTATTTTAAGCTTTCTGAAAAAGGTAAATTAAGTTGGTTTTTTTAAAGGTAAAAAAATGATTCAAATGCAGACCATCTTAGATGTGGCTGATAACTCGGGTGCGCGTCGCGTGATGTGTATCAAAGTTTTGGGTGGGTCTAAGCGTCGCTATGCTTCCGTTGGCGACATTGTTAAAGTTGCAGTGAAGGATGCAACTCCCCGCGGTCGAGTGAAAAAGGGTGATGTTTATAATGCAGTAGTGGTTCGAACTGCGAAAGGTGTTCGTCGTCCCGATGGGGCTCTAATCAAATTTGATAATAACGCGGCGGTTTTATTGAATAACAAACTTGAGCCTTTAGGTACGCGCATTTTTGGTCCAGTAACTCGCGAGTTGCGCACAGAGCGCTTTATGAAAATTGTTTCGTTAGCCCCTGAAGTTTTATAAGGATTAGTAGTAATGAACAAGATTATTAAAGGCGATAGAGTAGTTGTTATTGCTGGCAAAGATAAGGGTAGACAAGGCCAGGTGCTTAGAGTGCTGGGAGATAAAGTTGTGGTTGAGGGTGTTAATGTTGCTAGGCGGCATCAAAAATCGAACCCGATGCGTGGCATTGAGGGCGGCATAATTATCAAAAATATGCCTTTGGCTATTTCAAATGTTGCTATTGTTAATCCTGAAACCAATAAGGCTGATCGTGTGGGTGTCAGATTGGTTGAGAGTGATGGAAAAATGAAACGTGTTCGCTTTTTCAAATCTAATGGTTCTATTATTGGAGTATAAGGAGATAAGATGGCTCGTTTGAGAGAGTTTTATAACAGTACGGTGATCCCTGGGTTGGTGAAGCAGTTTGATTACAAATCGGTTATGGAGGTACCTCGTATTGAAAAGATTACTTTGAATATGGGTGTTGGCGAGGCTGTTGCCGATAAAAAAGTAATGGAACATGCTGTTGCAGATTTAGAGAAGATTGCTGGTCAAAAGCCTGTAATAACTATGGCACGTAAATCTATTGCGGGTTTTAAAATTCGTGATAACTATCCGGTTGGTTGTAAAGTAACACTGCGTCAAGATCGAATGTTTGAATTTTTAGATCGCTTGGTGACGATTGCTTTGCCGCGTGTGCGTGATTTCCGTGGGGTAAGCAGTAAATCTTTTGATGGTAGCGGTAACTATAATATGGGTGTTCGAGAGCAAATTATTTTTCCGGAAATCGAATACGACAAAATTGATGCTTTGCGTGGCTTGAATATCACTATTACAACAACTGCTAAAACAGATGAGGAAGCAAAAGCCCTGTTGTCGTTGTTTAAATTTCCATTCAAAGGGTAACTTATGGCTAAAAAGGCACTTATCAACCGAGAAATAAAACGTATTGCTTTAGCGAAAAAATATACCGCTAAGCGTGAGGCTATTTTTGCTGTTATTAATGATTCGAATGCTTCGGATGAAGAACGTTTTCAGGCACGTTTGAAGCTTCAGGCGATTCCACGTAATGCTGCACCTATTCGCCAACGTCGTCGTTGTGCTTTAACTGGTCGGCCACGCGGTACTTTCCGGAAGTTTGGTTTAGGCCGTATTAAAATCCGTGAAATTGCTATGCGTGGCGAGATTCCGGGTGTTGTTAAAGCTAGCTGGTAATAGGAGTAATAATTATGAGTATGCATGATCCTATTTCCGATATGTTGACTCGTATCCGAAATGCACAGCGTGCAAATAAAACTGCAGTGGCTATGCCCTCTTCTAAGCTGAAGTTTGCTATTGCTAAAGTTTTGAAAGAGGAGGGTTATATTGAAGATTTTTCGGTTTCTGTAGATGCAAAACCTATCTTGGAAATCCAGTTGAAATATTATGCGGGTCGTCCCGTTATTGAGCAAATTAAGCGCGTATCTCGTCCTGGTTTGCGTATTTATAAGGCCTCACGCGAAATTCCTAGTGTAATGAATGGTTTGGGTATAGCAATTGTTAGCACTTCTAAGGGTGTAATGACTGACCGTAAAGCACGTTTTGAGGGCGTGGGTGGTGAGTTATTATGTATCGTTGCCTAGTGGAGAAGAAATATGTCACGTGTAGCTAAAAGTCCAGTGACTGTTCCTGCTGGCGTAGAAGTAAAATTTGGAACAAATGCTATTGTTGTTAAAGGTAAGAATGGTGAATTGTCTTTACCATTAACCGATAATGTAGTTATTGAATTAAATGATGGTCAATTGACCTTTATGGCTAAAGATGATAGTAAACAGGCTAATGCAATGTCTGGTACTGTACGGGCTTTAGTTAATAATATGGTTAAAGGTGTTTCTGAGGGTTTTGAGAAGAAGCTGCAGCTGATTGGTGTGGGGTATCGTGCTCAAGCTCAGGGTAAGGTGTTGAATTTGTCCTTGGGTTTTTCTCACTCTATTGTTCATGAGATGCCGGAAGGGATTTCAGTACAAACTCCAAATCAAACAGAAATTATTTTGGCAGGTGCCGATAAACAGGTTGTTGGTCAAGTTGCTGCCGAAATCCGCGCTTATCGCTCGCCAGAGCCTTATAAAGGTAAAGGTGTGCGTTATATTGGCGAAGTGGTGGTAATGAAAGAAGCCAAAAAGAAATAATTGAGGGTTTTCTGATGAATAAACATGTAATTCGGATCCGTCGTGCACGTAAAACCCGTGCTCGTATTGCAGATTTGAAAATGGTTAGATTGTGCGTATTTCGTTCAAACAACCATATTTATGCTCAAGTCATTAGCGCAGAGGGCAATAAAGTTTTGGTTCAAGCTTCTACTTTAGAAGTTGAAGTTCGCAATCAATTAAAATCAAGTAGTAATGTTGAAGCGGCAGCAGTTGTTGGTAGGCGTATTGCTGAGAAATCTAAAGCTGCAGGTGTTGAAAAAGTTGCTTTCGATCGTTCTGGTTTTCAATATCATGGTCGTGTGAAAGCTTTAGCTGAAGCTGCTCGTGAAAATGGTCTAAGCTTCTAAAGATTTGGAGATTTCAGATGGCAAAACATGAGGTTGAAGAGCGTGGTGACGGCTTAATTGAGAAGATGGTGGCTGTCAATCGTGTAACAAAAGTAGTTAAAGGTGGCCGTATTATGGCTTTCTCGGCTCTGACAGTAGTTGGTGATGGCGATGGGCGTATCGGCATGGGCAAAGGTAAATCTAAAGAAGTGCCAGTTGCTGTACAGAAAGCTATGGATCAGGCACGTCGTTCAATGATTAAAATACCTTTGAAAAATGGTTCTATTCATCATGAAGTGATTGGTAAGCATGGTGCAACCCGTGTATTCATGCAGCCTGCTAAAGAAGGTAGTGGTGTAAAAGCAGGTGGGCCTATGCGTTTGGTTTTTGATGCTATGGGTATTCATAACATTTCGGCAAAGGTACATGGTTCTACTAATCCGTATAATATTGTACGAGCTACATTGGATGGCTTGTCTAAGCTATATACTCCTGCTGATATTGCTACAAAACGCGGTTTGACTGTTGAGGATATTTTAGGAGTTAATTATGACTGAGCAAAAGACAATTAAAGTAACTTTGGTTAAAAGTTTGATTGGTACTATCGAAAGCCATCGTGCTTGTGTGCATGGTTTAGGTTTGCGTCATCGTGAACATGCTGTGGAGGTCTTTGATACTCCTGAAAATCGTGGCATGATAAATAAAATTAGATACTTGCTGAGAGTGGAGTTTTAAATATGTTTTTAAATACTATTCAACCCTCCGAAGGTTCGACTCAAGCTAAACGACGTATGGGTCGTGGCATTGGTAGCGGTTTGGGTAAAACTGGTGGTCGTGGCCATAAAGGTCAGAAAAGCCGTGCAGGCGGTTTTCACAAAGTGGGCTTTGAGGGGGGGCAAATGCCTTTGCAGCGCCGTCTCCCCAAGCGCGGTTTTAAATCATTCACCTCGGTTGAAAATGCCGAAGTTAGATTAGATAAACTGGAATTGGTTGCTGTAAATGAAATTAGTGTATTGGTTTTGAAACAGGCTGGCTTAGTAGGCGCAGATGTATCGAATGTAAAAGTTATCGCTTCTGGAGCCATCAGTAAGGTGGTCAATTTGAAAGGTATTAAAGCTACTAAAGGTGCTAGAGTAGCTATTGAGGCTGCTGGCGGTAAAGTAGAAGAATAAGATTTGGATATATTTTAAGTGGCTAATCAACTTTTCTCATCAGGTTTATCTAAATTTGGTGACTTGAGGAAGCGTCTATTGTTTCTGTTGGGTGCATTGATTGTATTTCGTATTGGTGCACATATTCCTGTACCTGGGGTTGATGCGGCTGCCTTGGCTAAGTTATACGAAAGCGCAAGTAGTGGTATCTTGGGTATGTTGAATATGTTCTCGGGAGGATCACTGGAGCGCTTTAGTATTTTTGCGATTGGCATTATGCCGTATATCTCATCATCAATTATCGTTCAGCTGGCCTCTGAGATTCTTCCCTCATTAAAGGCCTTGAAAAAGGAAGGAGAGACGGGGAGAAAAATTATTACCAAATATACTCGTTATGGAACAGTTGCTTTGGCAGTTATGCAAAGTTTTGGTGTGGCTACCTTTGTTTATCAGCAAAATGTGGTAGTAGTATCGCAGTTGGAATTTTTCATATCTACTGTGGTTTGCTTGGTGACTGGAACAATGTTTTTGATGTGGCTTGGTGAGCAAATAACCGAGCGGGGAATAGGTAATGGTATTTCATTGATTATTACAGCAGGCATTGTAGCTGGTATTCCGGCAGGAGTAGCTCAATTGATTACTCTTACAAGCCAAGGATCAATAAGTATGTTGGCAGCTATTTTTATCGCGATAGGTGCTTTGTTGTTGGTTTATGTTGTAGTGTATTTTGAAAATGCTCAACGTAAAGTGCCTATTCATTATGCTAAACGCCAGTCAGGTAGTAGGGTTTTACAAGGGCAGAATACCCATATGCCTTTTAAGTTAAATATGGCTGGTGTGATTCCGCCAATTTTTGCTTCAAGTATTATTCTGTTCCCGTCAACGCTTTTAAGTTGGTTTGGCTTTGCAGATTCAGATAGTTGGTTACATAAAGTGGCAGGTTTGTTACAGCATGGTCAGCCTGTGTATATTCTACTGTTTGCGGCAACTATTATTTTCTTTTGTTATTTCTATACGGCGTTAGTATTTAGCCCTAAAGAGATGGCTGAAAATTTGAAGAAAAGTGGAGCATTTATTCCTGGGATTCGTCCAGGAGAGCAAACCTCTAGATATTTGGAAAAAGTTGTGTTGCGTTTAACTTTGTTTGGTGCTTTATATATAACCATTATTTGCTTAATTCCAGAGTTTTTGACTACAGCTTTGAGTATTCCTTTCTATTTGGGTGGAACCTCATTGTTAATTTTGGTTGTAGTAACTATGGATTTTCATACGCAAATTGCCTCATATAGAGTTACGCAGCGATATGAATACTTGATTAAGCAACCTGATATGAAATCATTATCTAGTAAGTAAATTATGGCTAAAGAAGATACCATACAAATGCAAGGTGAGATTCTTGAGACCTTGCCAAATGCAACTTTTAAAGTAAGGCTCGAAAATGACCATATTGTTTTAGGGCACATCTCAGGCAAAATGCGTATGCATTATATCCGGATTTCTCCGGGGGATAAGGTTACTGTGGAGATGACTCCTTATGATTTGACTCGGGCACGTATCGTGTTTAGGGCTAGATAAATTATTTAAGAAAGGAAATAAAATGCGTGTACAACCTTCTGTAAAGAGGATTTGTCGTAACTGCAAAATTATTCATCGTAATCGTGTAGTTCGTGTAATTTGTACTGATCCTCGCCATAAGCAACGTCAAGGCTAATTTAATATTTAGTTAAACTTAATTTGTAGTATAATCATTAAATTTTGCCCGTAAAGGAAAAAATATGGCCCGTATTGCAGGGGTAAACATCCCTAATAATGCCCATATCGTAATTGGATTGCAGGCTATTTACGGTATTGGTTTTGCTCGTGCTAAATTGATTTGTGAGGCTGCGAAAATTGAGCAGATAACAAAAGTAAAAGATTTAGATGAGTTTCAATTAGAAGCGTTGCGTGAGCAAGTTTCTAAGTATGAAGTAGAAGGTGATTTGCGTCGCGAAGTGACGATGAGCATTAAGCGTTTGATGGATATGGGCTGCTATCGCGGTTTGAGACATCGGCGTGGCTTGCCTTGTCGTGGTCAGCGTACGCGTACCAATGCACGCACTCGTAAAGGCCCGCGCAAAGCGATTGCTGGTAAAAAATAATTTTTAAGGATTTGATTAATGGCTAAAGCAAACACAGCTTCACGTGTACGCAAAAAAGTACGTAAAACCGTGAGTGAAGGTATTGCGCATGTTCATGCTTCTTTCAATAATACCATCATTACTATTACAGACCGTCAAGGCAATGCATTGTCTTGGGCTACCTCAGGCGGTGCTGGTTTTAAAGGTTCTCGTAAAAGTACACCTTTTGCTGCTCAGGTGGCAGCAGAAGCGGCTGGTAAAGTTGCCCAAGAGTATGGAGTTAAAAATTTAGAAGTTCGCATCAAAGGTCCGGGACCTGGTCGTGAGTCTTCTGTTCGCGCACTCAATGTTTTGGGTTTCAAGATTACCAGCATTACAGACGTTACCCCATTGCCCCATAATGGCTGCCGTCCGCCTAAGAAACGTCGTATTTAATTATTGGAGTGATTTGAGATATGGCACGTTATATTGGCCCTAAATGTAAATTGGCTCGTCGTGAAGGTACAGATTTATTTTTAAAGAGTGCGCGCCGTTCTTTGGAATCCAAGTGTAAAATTGATTCTGAGCCTGGTCAGCATGGAGCTAAAAAGTCTCGTCTTTCCGACTATGGTCTGCAGTTGCGTGAAAAACAAAAGATCCGTCGTATGTATGGCGTTTTGGAGCGCCAGTTCCGCCGCTATTTCGCAGAAGCTGCTCGTCGTAAAGGTTCTACTGGTGAGTTATTACTCCAGTTGTTGGAGTCACGTTTAGACAATGTTGTGTATAGAATGGGTTTTGGTTCTACTCGTGCGGAAGCACGTCAATTAGTATCGCACAAAGCTATTACTGTAAATGGTCAGGTGGTAAGTATCCCTTCTTATCAAGTTAAGGCTGGCGATGTTGTAAGAGTTCGCGAAAAAGCTAAAAAACAAGTACGCATTCAAGAGGCCTTGAGTTTGGCAACGCAAATTGGCTTACCTGGTTGGGTTTCTGTTGATATAGACAAAATGGAAGGCATATTTAAGAATATGCCTGATCGCTCGGAGTTAACTGGCGATATTAATGAACAGCTGGTGGTAGAGTTCTACTCTAAATAATTACTAGCTATAGAGAGGGACAGTTAAATGCAAAACAGCACTTCTGAATTTTTGAAACCTCGTCAAATCGATGTAGATAACTTGTCTGCCAGCCGTGCAAGAGTATCTATGCAGCCGTTTGAACGTGGTTTTGGCCATACTTTAGGTAATGCTTTGCGTCGTATCTTACTGTCATCCATGAGCGGTTTTGCACCTACTGAAGTGGCTATTACTGGTGTTTTGCATGAGTATTCTACTGTCGAAGGGATTCAGGAAGATGTTGTCGATATTTTGTTGAACCTGAAAGGCGTAGTTTTTAAATTGCATGGACGCAGTCAAGTTCAGTTAATTTTGAGAAAATCTGGAGCAGGCATAGTAGTGGCAGGCGATATTAGCCTGCCACATGATGTGGAAATCATTAATCCCGAACATATTATTTGCCATCTTGCAGAAAATGGTCAGATTGAGATGGAAATCAAGATAGAGCAGGGGCGCGGTTACCAGTCTGTTTCTGGTCGTCGGATTATTCGCGATGAAAACCGACAAATTGGCGCAATTCAGTTGGATGCAAATTTTTCGCCTATTAATCGTGTGAGTTTTGAAGTTGAGCCGGCACGTGTAGAGCAGCGTACGGATTTGGATCGTTTGGTATTGGATATCGAAACAGATGGTTCTATTGATCCGGAGGAGGCGGTTCGTAGTGCTGCACGTATTTTGATTGAGCAAATGTCTGTTTTTGCTGATTTGCAGGGAACACCACTTGAAGAGATAGAAGAAAAAGGACCTCCCATTGATCCGATTCTGTTGCGCCCTGTAGATGATTTAGAGCTGACAGTACGTTCGGCTAACTGTTTGAAAGCTGAAGATATTTATTATATTGGTGATTTAATTCAGCGTACCGAGACAGAACTTTTAAAAACACCGAATTTGGGTAGAAAATCTTTGAATGAAATCAAAGAGGTTTTAGCTTCAAAAGGGTTGACATTGGGTTCAAAACTGGAAGCTTGGCCACCAGTAGGCTTGGAAAAACCGTAAGTTTAAAGATTATTAAAGATTAAAGGATAAGTAAGATGCGTCATCGTAATGGCAATCGTAAATTAAATCGTAGTAGCAGCCATCGGACTGCGATGCTACGGAATATGGGTAATTCTTTATTGAGCTGTGAAACCATCATAACTACTTTGCCAAAAGCTAAAGAGTTGCGTCGTGTGGTAGAGCCCTTAATTACTTTGGGCAAAAAGCCTTCTTTGGCTAATCGTCGCTTAGCATTCAACCGTACCCGTGACAGAAATGTTGTTGTAAAACTGTTTGATGAACTGGGTCCACGTTTCGCTACTCGTAACGGTGGTTATATTCGTATCTTGAAATACGGTTTCCGAAAGGGAGACAATGCACCATTGGCATTGGTTGAATTAGTGGATAAAACTGAAGAATAAGTTAACAGTATTGTTGTAAGTAAAAACTGTATCAGAATTTGAATTGAATTACACGTCATAAGTTGGACACTATCCCAACTTATGACGTGAAGTTTTTATGGTAAAGTATTCAAATGGATTCAGATTGGAAGTCGTGAAATACTATCTGCAGGCATGGTGAAAAACACAAAGCCGTTCGACTTTCGATTCAGTCAGTAGGATGTTTACAGAGATGTTTAAGCAAGGGGCTGTACTAGATAACTAGGGAAATTTAACTTCAGGTTAGAACAATCCCTATGAGGAAAAGTCGTTTAAGTCAGTACATGTCCACGACCGTCAAAAACTGACCACTTTAAAACCGGAACCGGCAGTTTGGTTGTAACCATCCCACGGGGGGTAAATCTCCTTTATCACAGGCGCAATGCCTATCTTCTTTTTGTCCTTCAAACGGTAACTCTCTCCACTTATCCGAACAACATGACAATGACGGAGTAATCTGTCCGACATGGCGGCAGTCAAAGCCGTATCGTTGGCAAAAGCCCCGGCCCGCCGGCTGAACGGCAAATCGGCCGTCAGAATCATGCTGCCCCGCCCATACCGTTTGGCCGCAACATTGAAGAACAGGTTGGCGTCTTCCCTTCCAAACGGTAAACAGCCGGTTTCATCAATCACCGGCAGCCTCGGACCCATAACCGAACCTTGCAGATAAGATTTCCGCTTTCCTCGATTATGCGCCGCCGGTTGCAGCATCAAATCGGCTGCCGTTACGAAACGGATTTTGATACCCGCCATTACTGCCGGATAAGCCAAAGAAACAGCCAAATGGGTTTCACCTGCCCGGCCGGGGCCCGGCAGCACCGCATTTTCGTGCTTTTAGATAAAACTTAAGTCCGACAACTCCGTCAATCGGGCTTAGGGCGCACCCGTTGCAAAGTTAAAGCCATATTCCGTCATCGTTTTGACGGAGGGCCGTCCTGCCGGTTTCAACAAAGCTGCCTGCGTTCTGCTGTTTTTGGCTTTGAACCCTGCATCCGGCAGCTGTTCGATAAAGTCGGCATACGGGCTTTTTTCAGCCGAATGCTGCGGGCAGCCAAAGGCCGTCTGAAGGCGGTGTCGGGCCGGGATGGCAGCACGGTGGAGTCAATGCCGTCCATCGCCCGTTCGAAAGAGGCCGGCAACGTTGCGCCGCTATCCTGCAACGCCGTTTCAAGGCGGAAAAGCCAAATGGGAAACGGGTAAGGGCTGCCACGGAGCTCAATAATGCAGGAGAAAAGTTGTATCTTTCTCCGCTGATGGATTGGTTCAACAAGGCAATCATCGGTTGCCGGATTCGATGCCGGTGGGGAAAAGCGCAACTGTTGCCGCTGACGGACTGGTTTAACGGAGAAATCATCGGTTGCCGCACCCCCACCCGGCCTGCTTTCAATTTGGCCGGCAAGATGTTGAAAGAGGCATTTAAGCAATCAAGATAGTGTGTGAAAGTGTCAATGCCGTTGGTGTATTCTTTCGGCAACAACCAAGCCGTACCCTGCTTTTGCGGGGCATTTTTCTGTTTGGTATTGTTAATTTATGCTGTTAATCCGTAACGGGTTTTGTCGTATTCCGTTTGATTCTTCAGCAGGTGGAAGGCGATGGTTACCAGCTTTCGCATAATTGCAACAATGATGAGTTTCGGCGGTTTTTTCTTGGCTTTCAGACGGCCGATAAAGGCGGGAAAGGCTTTCATGCGGTAGGCAACCAATGCGGGCATGTATAGAGCCGCCCGTTCCTGGCTTTTGCCTGTTTTGGAAATGCGCGGCCTGCCGTTTATGCTGGTGCCTGATTGGTTCTGCTTGGGGTCTAGACCAAGATAGGCGGCCAGTTGGCGGGCTGTTTTCATCTTGGCCGTTACTGTAGCCAAAAGCACGGCGGCGGCGTTTTCGCCTATGCCTGTGATGGTTTTCAGGCGTTGGCGGTTTTTGTCGTAATCGGGATTGGCTTTGTAAAAGCTCTGCAAGTCTTTTTTAAGCGTCTGCAAATAGCGGCTCAAGTAGTCTATCGTTGCCTTTATGTGCCGTTTCAAGTAATCGGGGGCTGTTTGATACTTGGTCAGTTCTGCCGCCCGTTGTTTTTTGATGCGGGCTATATAGCGGGTCAGTTCCTGAAGCTGTTTTTGTGCGGATGTGGGACGCTGCCATGCTTCGGGATTCATGGCCTTGCAGTATCGTGCGATGAGTTTTGCATCTTGTTTGTCGGTTTTGCTTCTTTGCAATACGGCGTTTGCGAAGCCTTTTATTTTTCTTGGGTTGTCCACGCTTATTTTGTAATGGCCGTTGAGATATTCGGCCGGCGGTTCATGGTAGGTTCCTGTTGCTTCGCAGCAGCAGTACAGGCTTGGGTTGGCCTTATGGCCCTCCAGCCATGTTTTCAGCTTGGTGTAACCTGTGGGGCTGTTGCTGAACCGATGTTCATAAAAAAAGCCGTCTGAAATCAGACAGCAGTCTATGCTTGCTTTGCTCACGTCTATTCCCAAGTACATGGTGTTTTACCTTATAAATACGGGCTTTGCGCCTTAGATAGTGTTCAAGCTTGATGATTGGGGTAAGCCCCCGCTTCAATCTTTGGGACATGTTTTGAACATCGGCCGTACTTGAGAAGTCGGGGGCTTTGCTTGGTGTTTCGTCAAACGCCAAGCCCTGATGTATCCGCCTGAATCTGTCAGGGCTTGGGGCTTTTGCTTTATGGGGCGCTGCCCCATACCCCGCAATTCCCGCAGTTTCTGCCGCTGATTGGGCGGCGGCTGAGGCAGATTTTCTCAATTCCACACCCAAATCGGATAAACTCAAGCCATTGCCGTTTTCAGACGGCAACGTACCGAGACCGCGCCCGATAATCTTGGCAACAGAAGAAATCGCACCACCCCCGGCAAATTATCCAATGTGGCTCCTGCCGTCATAACGGCATGATGCGCGGCACCCAAGTCATTACCTTGTTTAATCGAACTTCCCAATTGTTCAGAATAAATATCAACGGCCTTTGAAGCTGCACTGCCGACTGCACCCGCAATAATTGCGGCATAGGCCGTCCGGGTAATTTTTGACGGCACTTTTACCTGATTGCCGTATTTTGTCGGGAAAGCTTGGGGCATCACGGCGTTTGTTGCCTCATCATGCGTTTGATGGCAGATTCGGCCTACCTGATAACCCATAACTGCACCTTAACCTACAGAGTTTGCACCGCGTTTGCCGATGCGCACGAGCGCAAAGGCAATAGAGATGCCCACTACTACCGCACCAATCGACAAAACGCCTGCTTTCAAACCGCCGGTTTCGGTTTTGACGGCACCAAGCAGATCGGCATCATCGGCCAATGCAACGGCTGGCATGGCGGCCATTGTGGCAACGGCCAAGCCTTTATACATTTTGTCTTTCAGGTTTTTCATGATTTTTTCCTTTCAAAGTTTAGTAAGTAAAAACAGGTCGGCGGTGTTTAAGGGGTCAATTCAAGGCACACCGCCCAAGCCCTGAATCTTTGTTCAGCTTTCGTCTGAGTAATACACGTTGTCTTTAAAGGCGCGCGGGAATACGCGCACGGTTACAAGCTGATTTTGCTTGATGTTTGCGTATTTTTCGGGCTGTTTTGTACGAACCTGATAAAGGTTAGTTGCCGTATCAGTGCGGGCAATCAGGCCGAGATAATGGGTTTTGCTGTAACTGCCGTCATCGTTTTTGCGCTCTCTCACAATCATGCGGTGGTCAAAGGCGGCGGTCATGTAAATGCCTTGAACGGGCGGCTGCGGGGTTGGGGTTCCGTTGCTCATGGCTTTTCCTTTCTTAAGGCCGCTTTCCGATAATTCCGCGGTTCAAAAATGCCCATTTGGGACTGATGGTTTCACTTAAAACGATGTTGTAATTCTCTTCGGTTATATCGGGTATCACCAATCCCCTGACTTCAACGGCATCTTTTGAGATACGGCTCAACGGCCACACCCCGGTTTTGCAGCTTGCGCCGCCATTGGGCAGAGCCGACCGAGCGGAACGAAAAATTAGACGTGGCAATCTTCCACAGGCTTTTTTTGTCAATGGTGGTGCGGATAAGCCTATAGCCCTTGTCTTCGGGAAGACGGCTGTCAATATGCTTTGCAATGTACTTGGCGACATAACGCGACAAGCCTTTGCTGTTGGTTTTGACCGGCAGCAGTTCGGCGCGGCCGAAACCGTATCTGCCCATGTTTTCTCGTATCAGCTTCCAAAGTTGGCGCAATGCGGGGTTGGCACTTTGGTAATTGCGGGCGGCAATAGCGGCAAAGTTCAGCCCACGCCGTATCTTCACGGGTGTTTACGATATTCAGGCCGAAGGTTTCTATAAATTGGTGTACGTTCAGCTCCAATGCGGTTGCAGATTTTTTGTGCGAAGTGGAAAACGCATTCAGTTTTGCGCTTTGTTTTGCCGCTCCGCTTTCAAACCTTTCATGAGTCGGGCAATTGCTTGTTTTG
>NZ_JADGLG010000207.1:0-381 GCF_015235335.1 Neisseria sp. 19428wB4_WF04 | reverse complement strand
ATGGTTGATATACGCCTCTTTATAATTTTGAGGGCTAATAATTTTAATCTTTGAGGAAACCGTTTAGCTACAGATAGACATTCTATTTGCGACATAATAACTTCAGCAGTTTTAAAATTTTCGGTGGAATCGTAGTCAAGGATAACATATTCATTTTGTAAACAATGCCATAAGCTATTGTCACATTGAATTGTCACTATATTAGTAAGTTGCATAATGGAAATATCGTAAGATGTAGTAGTTGAAGTTAATTTGACAATATCACTAAAACGTATAGAACTTATTGTGGAGTTATAAATGTATGTCAGCCAATAATTGTCGTCGATATAATGTATGTATAACGGACTGACATAAATTGTAGTATTTTGGGATGTATGAATG
>NZ_JADGLG010000206.1:0-382 GCF_015235335.1 Neisseria sp. 19428wB4_WF04 | reverse complement strand
CCCCTTATCCGGCAGGGGGCAGAAACGTGCATCTCATATATATGCTGTGCTGGCGCGCGGGCGTATCGTTCATCCAACAGGGTAAAAACACCGTCTGAAAGCTGCCCGGCCGTCTGAAAGCGTATCGCCTCCTTGCCCGACAGACGGGCAGAAACGGCAGCCACCGCTTTGCACCTACCGAGGAACCAAACGAAATACAACACATCCTGTTACGGTTTCACAACATTAATAAACAAGGGGCTGTCCTAGATAACCAGAACAAATCCTGCTTTACTAATTGTTTTAAAATAGAAATTTGAAATTTTATCTCACTGTTGTTAAAACGCCATTCACACTCTTTCAAATACAGTTCAAAATGCTCTTTGGGAATGCCGTTAAACTT
>NZ_JADGLG010000205.1:0-385 GCF_015235335.1 Neisseria sp. 19428wB4_WF04 | reverse complement strand
ATAATAAACACGTATTTGTTCTGCTTTACTCATATTTCTCCTCCAACCGTTTAATAATTTTCCTTCGCTGTTCCTCTGATAGATGACTAGCTAAAAACACTGTATCACCCTCTACCCAATAAAAACCTCTTGAGTTTGTGAGGGTATCTACTACTGTTATTTTCATACTACCACACCTCTCACATTTTCAGCAATTATCCGCACCGAATCCAAACCTGCCTTTAAAAGCGCGTTCTCTTCTCTAAGCCTCACGATTTCAGATTTGAGTTCCATATATTTTTCTTTTGTCACTTCAATCATTAGGCTAGTGTCCTTTCTATTTCATCCAAGTTATAAACAACTTCTTCCGCTTCATTCAGTCCCTGTAAAATGAGCTTGATAAAGC
>NZ_JADGLG010000204.1:0-385 GCF_015235335.1 Neisseria sp. 19428wB4_WF04 | reverse complement strand
ATATCAATGTTGGCAACTAACTCCATTTCTTTAAAACAGGAAATCATGTCAGACAAAACATGTCTGTGGGTCAGATGTGGCATACAGCCATCATTCTATCTTATCTGAGATGCACTTAACTCATGGAGGGCTGACAGCACTGCTCCGACTGGCAGGATTTTCAGTGCCTCCCGGTGCCTCTTTCCTTTCCTCTGGTTCTGGAATGGGTTTTCAGTCTTGTCCCTCTCGCTTCTGTAGGAGAGGAACGTACCATCTCTTGTCCCCAAAGACTTCACCAAGTCTTCAAAACCTCCTGTACTAACCATCCTCCAAGTTTCCTGGATGTCTCAGGCTCAGAAGTATGTGGAAGGACTATCTCTACCCATATGGTTGACTACAGCACAAG
>NZ_JADGLG010000203.1:0-386 GCF_015235335.1 Neisseria sp. 19428wB4_WF04 | reverse complement strand
GTTCTCGATGGAGCAGACGATGATGCAATTGTCCGCCTTATCGCGGACGACCTCCATCTCGTACTCCTTCCAGCCGAGCACGCTCTCCTCGATCAGGACCTCGTTGGTCGGCGAGGCGTCGATGCCGCGCTCGACGATGTCGAGGAATTCCTCGCGGTTGTACGCGATACCGCCGCCGGTGCCGCCCATGGTGAAGGACGGGCGGATGATCGCCGGCAGGCCGACCTCGGCCAGCGCGATCAGGGCCTGCCCGAGGGCGTGCTCGCTGTAGCGCTTGCGCCGCTCGGACTCGCCGGACTGCCACTTGCGCTCGAAGGCCGTGATCGCCCCGGCGCGCGCCTCCGGGTCGGCGTTGGCGGCCTCGATCTTAGCGATCTCGGCCAGAA
>NZ_JADGLG010000202.1:0-387 GCF_015235335.1 Neisseria sp. 19428wB4_WF04 | reverse complement strand
GTCGAGCGGGTCTCAGAGATCCGGCTCTACAACCGCTGGGGGCAGCTCAGCGAGCGCGCCCAGATGATGCGGGTGTGGCTCGGCGAGACCGAGGCCGAGGCCGAGTATCGCCTGGTCTTCGACGCCGTGGATGCCGACTGGCACCCCGGCCTCCCGCTCTATCTCCGCTTCGACAATGCCCGGTTCCGCTACCTGAAGGTCGATCTCGACGAGGAGCAGATCCTGCACCTCGACGGGATCGAGATCTTCGCGGCCCGCTGACCCGGCGCGCCGGAGGACAGCCCGCATCACGGATGATGACGCCACCCATGACGAGGCAGACCGCATGAGCGCGCCGGCCGGCGACAGGCCGCTCTTCCCGTTCGGGCCGATCCTGTTCTTCGGCGA
>NZ_JADGLG010000201.1:0-388 GCF_015235335.1 Neisseria sp. 19428wB4_WF04 | reverse complement strand
GTCAAAGACCTTGCCTGTTTCATAATTTTCAAGATAAATCGCAAGCTGTACTTCTGACGATTCCTTGACAGCACTCGCTCCGTATAAGCTCATAATATCAATGATGCCCACGCCTCGAATTTCGAGTAAATGGCGCAAAATATCGGCTGGCTCTCCCCAAAGGGTCACATCATCTTTGGCATAGACATCCACACGGTCATCAGCAACAATACGATGTCCACGTTTGACCAATTCAAGACCTGTCTCACTTTTACCAATTCCTGAATCCCCTTGAATCAATACTCCCATACCGTAAATGTCCATTAACACTCCATGAACGCTGGTACGTTGTGCAAGGCGAGAATCCAAGTAAGAAGACAATTCACCTGCCAAACGACTGGTTGCGGTC
>NZ_JADGLG010000200.1:0-389 GCF_015235335.1 Neisseria sp. 19428wB4_WF04 | reverse complement strand
GGATTAAGATGTTTCCTTTGAAGGTAGTAAGTTGGCAAGCTGTTTGAGCTGTTCAAGCTGTTTGAGTTGCAAGCTGTTTAAACTATTTGAGCTGTTTAGGCTCTTTGAAAAATATTCTTTTACTGTAGAAAAAAACCTCTGAGAAATGGCATCCTAGTTATCTAAATATTTTGAGGGCACCCTCCCCCACAAACAATTTTATGTTTAAAAACTACAGTTTTTCCTCACGTGAATTTCTAACTAAGTGGACCAACTTATCCAAAGGTAATTCAGAACACTAATGGCCATTAGGGGAAAATTTTGAACTCCCTAAACTTACTTTTCCTCAAACCAAATTGGACAACCATAACTCTAAAATTTCCAAGACTGACTGGAACACCTATTAGTAT
>NZ_JADGLG010000199.1:0-389 GCF_015235335.1 Neisseria sp. 19428wB4_WF04 | reverse complement strand
GTCCTGGTCCGGGTACCGCGTGGAGTGCACCCCGAACGCGGTGGCCAGCCCGAGGATCTTCTCCGCGCGCGCCTTGCGGGGCAGGTCGGAGCCGTTGCGGATCTCGCCGCCGTCGGCCTCGAAGTCCGCGAGGAACTCGTGGGCCCACGCCAGCTCCTCCTGGGACGGGCTGAGCCCCTCGTTCACGGCCGCGCACTGCTCCGGCGCGAGGCACAGCTTGCCGGTCATGCCGAACTCCGCGGTCACCGCCGTCGCCTCGGCGAGCTTCACGCCGGTGGAGCCCACGGTCGGCCCGTCGATCGCGCCCGGCAGCCCCGTGGCCCGCGCCGCGATCGTGAACTGGGACCGCGTGTACGCCAGCGCCATCGGCGACTCGCCCAGGCCGGTGT
>NZ_JADGLG010000001.1:0-131291 GCF_015235335.1 Neisseria sp. 19428wB4_WF04 | reverse complement strand
CGAACGATGTAGGATTTGGGGAAACTGTAAGAATCAAGATTTACGGTGCAGTAAACAATGCACATGATAAAACCCCTTCACTTGGCGTTTGAGTTAGCGGGGCTTTAGGTTTGTAAGATATGATCCCTTACGTGGGACGCAATTTAGATTTATAAGGCAAGCCTATGGTTTTCTGTCTTGTATTGGCCGCAGAGAATGACCCCGTTTACTCAGCGAATTTTCTGAATCTGATAATCCAGCCTGTCCACCCTGCCGGTTTTATTGTTTGTAATCAATAAAATATGCGGAATAAAAATCTGATAGCCTGGTAGATAATAGCCTTCAAAGCCTTGCGTCAGCTTCATTGTGCCTGTTTGGTTGTTCATGGTTAATGTACAGCTCACCCGTTGCATCGTGCCTTTCAGTTTGCTGTGGATCACGACAGCATCTTCCGACAAGCCTAAACGGCATTGCTCTTTCAGATCGATTTGCCCGTTTCTGTCAACCAATATGGCCGAACTTTGAAAAGTGCCGCCGTTTGCACTCCACTGCGCGGGGGCTGGGTTGATTTGGATATTCTCCATAACAAATCCTTCCTCACCCATCGCCCATTTCAATTCCCAATGATTCAACAAAATCAGGCTTTTGGCATCAGGCCGACCTTGGATGCGCGAAGTTTTCCGCTTCACATTGGCATGGTGCGAAGAAAATAATCTAGCACTCGAAAATTTATCGGTTTGTCGGCTGATGTTCACACCGGCCTGGGCATTGTTCTGCTCAACAACATCATAGGTGATGGACTTAATACGTTGCTCGGCCTTGCCGATTTCAAACTGACCGGCCATAGCCAGTAATTGGGCATCGATATCGTTTGCCGCGCAAACTGAAAGCGGCAATGACAAGACAATCAAAGAAAGCATAATTTTACGCATAGGGGCCATCCTTAAAATAATCAGATTATATTTAGACAATAGGCCGTCTGAAAGTTTCAGACGGCCTATTGTATTTGGCGATATCAACGTTCCCGCAGTGCCTGTTTCATGCGGGTAATCGGTTTGATAAGATATTGGAAAACGGTTTTTTCTCCGGTTTTCACATCCACCGTTGCCACCATACCGGGAATAATCGGCATATCTTTGCCATTGCGGTCTTTCAGGCTGTTGCTGCTGGTTTGCACCAAAATACGGTAATAAACTTGATTGGGGTCAAGCTTTAAATCGTTTACACGCGCTTGGTTGCTGCTGCTGACCGTATCAGGGCTGATTAAGGTTACTTTACCGTCCAAGCCACCATAAATCGCATAATCGTAGGCACTGATTTTCACCACCGCAGGTAAACCGGGGCGCATAAATGCAACGTCTTGCGGGCGGATGTAGGCCTCCACCAGCAATTTGTCGTCCAACGGTACAATCTGTAAAATATCTTGACCCACATTTACTACACCGCCCACAGTATTGATTTGGATATTTTTTACAATACCGCGCATTGGCGAACGAATTTGCGAACGTTCTACAGGGTCGGCGCGCATTACCATATTTTCTTTGGCCTGAGCCAATTCCGATTCCGCCTGCACCAACTCGTTATTGGCATCTGCCATGTAGCGGTTTTTACGCTCGGCAATCTGCATGGACAGATCGCTGGACTCACGCCGCATACGCAACAACTCCACTTCGGAAACCACACCTTGCGCTACCATCGGTGCGGTAATACCGATTTCTTTATCCAAAGTAGCTTTGCTTATACTTAAATTATGAATAGCTTCGCTGACGGCTCGGCGGCGTGCATTAAACGCAGCCTGCTCACGTTGTTTCAATTCATTGCTGATACCCTGAGGGAAGCTCAAATTAGTACCATAAGCTTCTGCTTTCAAACGTGCAACCATAGCTTCGAGGTTTTTTACCTTGGCCTCACTTTCACGCAAAACAGCAGAGCTACGGGTATCATCTAATCTCAGCAGAATCTGATCTTTTTCAACAATATCACCTTCTTTAACCAGCATTTCGGTAATGATACCCGGATCCAAGCTCTGCACCACTTGCTCGCGGCTGCTGGGAATAACGTTGCCTTGACCACGGGTTACTTCTTCAATCGGGCTGTTATACGCCCAAATCACAAACACCACCAAAAATATGAAAAACAGAATAATGACCCAAAACTGACCGCTATGCTTTTCTTTCTGTAAAGCGGCATTTAAATCGTTTACCAATGCCAAATCTTTAGATTTAATATTGTTTTCGCTGCTCATAATGATAATACCTTTACGGTTTTGTTATTAGGCCGTCTGAAAACAACGGCTTTATTGTTATGCTGTGATGTGGCAAACCGGTTTCACCTTATGCCGCCGGTTGCAGTTGTTTTTCGCTTCTACCTTCATTCTGCATCAGCTTTTGCAGCACCAAATCGCGTGGGCCGTCCATCACAACCTTACCGTCATCCATTACGATAATGCGGTTCACAATTTGTAGAACCTGCGGGCGGTGGGTAACCAAAACCATAGTTCTGTTCTTACCCCATTGTGCGACAGCATTCAGTGCCATGCGTTCGGTTGCCTGATCCAAACCCGTAGTCGGTTCATCTAACAACACAACTTTGGGGTTACGCAAAGTCATGCGGGCCAAAGCAATAATCTGTTTTTGTCCGCCCGACAAACCCAAACCGTCCTCTCCCAGCGGCATATCCAAACCGCGCGGGTGGCTGCGGATGATGCGGTCAAGGCCGAAACGCTTGAGTGCAGTCAACAAGTCTTGGTCGGTAGAATATCCATCTGTACGCGCTAAATCCATGTTTTCACGTAACGATCCCAAAAACAGGCGCGGCGACTGGCTCAACAGTACAACTTGGTTGCGTAGGAAGTTGGGATCGAGCTGACGCATATCGACACCATCAAGCATAACGTTGCCTTTTTCAGTATCATACAAGCCGCTGGCTAATTTCAACATGGTGCTTTTACCACTGCCGATGCGTCCCAAAACACCTACTTTCTCGCCCGGGCGGATATTCAGGCGCAAATCAGTAACCGCCGCACTTCCTTCCTGCTGATATTTGAATGATACATTTTCAAATGTAATATTACCCTGCACATGATCCAACGTGATGTATTGACGTTCTGGGCTGCGTTCAATCGGACGTTCCACAATATTGTTCACCCCTTCCAGAGCCAGTTTGGCTTGCTGAAACCGGGTTGCCAATCCGGCCACTTGCGCCAACGGTGCCAATGCGCGGCCAGACAAAATAACCGATGCAATCAGCGCCCCCATCGTGATTCTTTCTGCCGGATTTTCCGCGTGAATCAAATAAGTACCGAGCAATACCAAAAACACAGTATTCAACTGCTGCATGCCGGTTGCGAAGTTCACCATAAAATTGCTGGTATCTTTTACCTTAATGGAGGAAGCCGAGGTTTTTGCGGTGTATTCATCCCAGCGCTGCTGCGCCCAAGAGGTGGCATTATTGGTTTTCAAGGTTTCAATACCTTCAATCGCTTCGACCGCCAAACCGGAACGCTGAGAAGACTCTTTCATCGATTCGTTAATATAACGGGAAAGCGGCCTCTGAACCAACAAACCCACAATTACCACAATAGGGATAATTGTTAATGGAACCAGTGCCAACTTGCCGCCCACTACCGCAATCACCGTGATAAATAATAAGAGAAACGGCAAATCAACCAAAGTCAACAGGCTGGCACTGGTCATAAACTCACGCACTGATTCAAATTCACGCAAGTTATTGGCATAAGAACCCGAAGATGCCGGTCTGTCAGCCAAACGCAATGCCATTACTCGGCGGAACAGTGCCGAGCTGATAATCAAATCGGCCTTTTTACCGGCAATATCGGTCAAATGACCTCGAATCATTTTAGCGGCAAATTCAAACGTGATCGCCAAAATCACACCGATACTCAACACCCACAGGGTTTCATAAGCCTGATTGGGAATCACTCGGTCATATACATTCATCACATATAGCGAACTGACCAAAGCTAAAAAATTAATAATGAAAGTAGCAAGAATAACTTGGTAATAATAGCTTCTGAAGCGCCAAATCACTTTCCAAAACCATGATTTGGGCAAATGGTATTCCGGCAGATCAGAACGCATATCGGAAACCATTTTCTGTTTGATAAACCAGCAGTAGCCTAAATAAAGAACAGATAATTGCTCGTAATCCAACTCTTGAGACAAACCATCGGCTTGACGCACATGATACTTCCGATTGCGGCCTACCCCTTCGATTTTAGTAACTACGGCTGCTTCTTCATTATGGAGAATCAACACAACCGGCACAGCAAGCGAAGGAATATTTTCCAAATCACGTTTGGACAATGTATTTTCAAAGCCATGGCTTTTTAAAACTTCCGAGAGCGAGTGAAAATTGACGTTCAGTTTTTTATCCCGCACAACCTCTGCAGCAAGTGCCGCTTCAGATACCGGCGCACCCAACAGGCGGGTGGCCAAAGCAATGTGTTCGATAATGGATTTCATAATAATGTTTTCACGTTAATGTTATTGGATTTTTCATTCAAACTAGCGTGCCGCACCCGCCCAGCTGGCAACCTGCGACTGGGAAACCAGATATTCAAAGGCAGCATCCCGAAAGTCATTACGTGCATTGACGTTTTCCTGCTCAATACCTGCCAATTCGTTATAAGCTCCCAAAACATCGGTGAGGGTTCGGCGTGCGATTTTGAATTGCAGTTCGTAAGATTTCACAACTTCTTTTTGTGCAGCTATATGCTGTGCAGTGATATCCTGACGCTGTTCACTTTGTGCCATGTCTATTTCGGCAGTTCGCGCTTTCTCAGTAACTTCGCGGAGAATCTGCTCCGACTTAGAGTCTGCAGCAATCAATGCCTGTGCATTCTTATCCACATTATGCCGTGCGGCCATGTCCAATACATTCCAAGTCAGATTCAGATAAAGCTCTTTGCTGTCCTTGGTGGCTAATCCCTCCAAATTTACAGCCGGCAGCCGCGATGCTTTGGTTGCATCCAACTCGGCCTTGACACTTTCCCGCTCTGCCTGTTGGGCAAGATAAGACGGATTCAGCCCTTTATCTTTGCTGTTAAATTGTTTCACGATACCCGAGGCTGAATTACCGGCAAACGGATCTTTCAAATCCTCCGGCGAAACTGGAGAGATGGTATATTTTGACAACCGGCTCAGCGCCATTTCCATAGTACGGCGAAGTTGCGCTATAGAGGTTTCTACCTGCAACTGGCGCGAACGAGCTTCAATCAACTCTGAACGGCGACCGCCGTCATATTTCACGATAATGCTTAAATCTTTCAAAAGATTGTTGTGGCGGCTCAAACTTTGACGGCTGACATCCAACGACTCTTTTGCCCGCAATGCCGTTAAATACAGCTTACCGATCTCTCCACCCAATTGTTCTTGGGTTTCAAAATATTTATGACCGTAATAAATCTCTTTGTTCTTATCCCGTCTGACAGCTGCATTAATACCACCCCAAGAATAAAGATTCAAACTACCTCTCAATCCTAAACCATTGTCTTTATTGTTGCTACTGTATTTATGTTTTTGCGTAATCACTCGAGTACCGGTAATTCCCAGCACAGGATAATGGCCGGCCCGGGTAGCTTTTGTTGTGCTTTTAGCTGCATTTTCGTTGGCTTTTGCCTCCAGCAAAGCTGGATCGGAAACCAAAGAATGCTTTAGGATATCTTTCAGCCCTTGCGCCCCGGCAGGTTGCAAACCAAAAAGCAGCACCAGTGGCAAAACAGACCATTTTTTCAGCTTTCCACTCAGAAAAAATTGAGACATATTTTTTTTCATTTTTTTATATAGCCATCGTAATGTTTGTACAAATTCCAATATTGAAAACCAATACCAGTAATTGTTTGCCATTATTAAATATAAGACTTTGTACTAATTTTATTAGCATAACACCATATTTAACATTATCCGGTAAATCTCAGATAAAAGGTAGGGAAAAGCTACCCAAAGTACACAACAAGCTACACTACCACGGAATTTACTATTATTATAATATATGAATGTCTTGGAAAATATCTACTGAGCACCTTCACTTTGGCAATATTCTAAATAATTATTTTATAACAAAGAAAAATCCCACTGCCAATGCAATGGGATTCTATTACCAGACTTTCTTATCGCTTTTTACCGGTAACGGTAGCAACGGCCAAGTCGGCATGACGTTTCAGTGCAACACTTTGCACTCCATCAGGGAATTTAATATCCGACAAATGCAAGATATCGCCAGCTACTACATTACCGCAGTCGAGCTCCAAGGCTGCAGGAATATCTTTAGGCAAAGCTATCACTTCAACAGTAGTATTCAATAAAGAAACACGACCACCTTGCAGTTTAACAGCCTGCGAAGTTTCCGCGTTAATAATGTGCAAGGGTACACGGATGCGCAATGGCTTGGCAGCATCAACAACTTGGAAGTCAATATGTTGAACTTGCTGACGGAACGGATGCATTTGGAAATCACGCACGATAACGTCTTGAGTTTCACCGTTTAACGTCAGTTTAAGCAATGAAGTATGGAAAGATTCTTTTTCCAATGCATAATATACAGTTTTGTGATCCACAGAAATGGCAACCGGCTCCTGCCCTTCACCGTAAAGTACTGCAGGCGTTCGGCCTTCGCGACGCAGGCGGCGGCTCGCACCAGTGCCCTGGGCATCGCGAACAATAGCTTGAATTTCATATAACATAATTTAAAGTACTCCAAAATAAACAAAACAGTTGCCATCGGCCGCGACCAGCTTTAAGACAACATCGGATTAAGGCAGAAATACACTGCCTGCTGTCAACACATCTTCATTAAACAGATATGAAACAGATTCTTCATTACTGATGCGGCGTACGGTTTCTGCAAGCAGGCCGGCAATCGTTACTTGGCGAATGCGGTCGCAGCTGCGCGCAGCCTCAGACAAAGGAATAGTATCGGTTACCACAACTTGATCAATATCGGAAGAGGCGATGCGGGTTGCTGCCTCACCTGAAAACACGGGATGGGTAGCATAAGCCAACACACGTGAAGCACCGCGTTCCTTCAATGCAGAAGCAGCTTTACACAAAGTATTGGCCGTATCAATCATATCATCGATAATCAAGCAGGTTCTGCCTTGAATATCGCCAATAATATTCATAACTTCCGCCACATTGGCTTTCGGGCGGCGTTTGTCGATAATCGCCAAATCAACGTTCAACACTTTTGCCACCGCCCGCGCACGAACCACGCCGCCGATATCCGGGCTGACAACAGTCAGGTTCTCGATACGCTGCCGCTGGATATCGTTAATCAAAATCGGTGTAGCATAAATATTATCTACAGGAATATCAAAAAAACCCTGGATTTGGTCGGCATGCAAATCAACGGTCAATACGCGGTCGATACCGGCCGAATACAACATATTGGCTACCAATTTGGCCGAAATCGGCACACGCACCGAGCGCGGGCGGCGGTCTTGGCGGGCATAGCCGAAATAGGGAATAGCAGCGGTAATACGGCCTGCCGATGCGCGTTTGAGTGCGTCAGCCATAGTCAGCACTTCCATCAGGTTATCATTGGTCGGCGCACAAGTGGGCTGCAGAATAAACACATCGCGACCACGCACGTTTTCCAAAAGTTCGACTGCAACCTCGCCGTCTGAAAATTTACTGACTGAAGCGTTGCCTAAGGAAATATCCAAATGTTTTACCACTTTTTGAGCCAATTCGGGATTGGCATTGCCGGTAAACACCATCAAACTGTCGTATGCAGCCATATCTTCATCACCTGGGGTTGTATTGGATTTATGCTCGGAAAACATCACGCTTCCTTCCGCTTTGGCCTTGCAGCCGAAAGTCGATATTATACGCCCGGGCACCAAGCATTCAAAGCCCTTCCGCCTGCAATTATCGGTTTTCAGACGGCCTCACGCTTTCTCCCACAATATAAAAAGCGTGCGATAAACTCACACGCTTTTTTCCGGCTGGCTGGGGAGGAAGGATTCGAACCTTCGCATGCTGGAATCAAAATCCAGTGTCTTAACCACTTGACGACTCCCCAATTTGGGGCTGGCTGGGGAGGAAGGATTCGAACCTTCGCATGCTGGAATCAAAATCCAGTGTCTTAACCACTTGACGACTCCCCAACACAATAAAACTCTTTCTATATCTGCAACGGGTGTAGGGCAAGCCCTCTTATGCAATAAGCTTCATAGATTTTCGAAATCTGCTCGAAAACAGAAACGGCCTCTTCTTGGCTGTTAAAAGCGGCAAATAAGCAGGCACCGGAGCCTGTCATTAAGGTTTTTCCGAATTTTTCGAGCGCCGAATAGGCTGCCGAAACTTCGGAATATTCTTGAAAAACCACAGCCTGCATATCGTTTCTAAACGGTTGCAGCGATTGGAAAGAAGGTATTATGCTGGGTTCGGAATTTCGTGTCAAGCGTTCGTGAGAAAAAATCACTGCGGTGCTAATGTGTACGGGCGGCTTGACCACCACATACCATTGCTGCGGAATATCCAGTTCGGTCAGTTGCTCGCCTATGCCTTTGGCAAATGCATTTTTGCCGAAGATGAAAAACGGCACATCCGCTCCCAGTTGCAGGCCGGTATCCATCAATTGCTGCTGCGTCAAGGCGCACCGCCACAATTTATTCAACACCATCAGCACAGTCGCTGCATCGGAGCTGCCGCCGCCCAAGCCGCCTCCCATCGGAATCCGCTTTTCCAGCCAAATATCTGCACCGTTTCGGCCGTCTGAAAAAGGCTGCAACGCTGCGGCGGCACGGTAGGTTAAATCGGTTTCGGGCGGCACACCTTTGATTGGGGTGTGCAGCAGGATTTGCCCGTCATCGCGCAAAGCGATATAAACCGTGTCACACAGATCAATCAGGCAGAATATGCTTTCCAACTCATGGTAGCCGTCTGCACGGCGGCCGGTAATGCGCAAATCCAGATTGAGTTTGGCCGGAGCGGGATAGGCCTGCGCGGCGGCCGATACAGGTAATACCATAATACACCCTTAGCTGCGCGCCGCACATTGTGCGGGAGCATTGGTGGTGTTGGTTTTTTTCATTTGATCAAACACCAAACGCAGGCTTAACTTGGCACTTTCAAGCAATAATATTCGCGGCGTGCCGTTTTCATTCAGCGAACGCGAAATCGTCCATTCAAATTGCTGCAAACGGCCATCGGGCAAAATTTGGTAAGGGGCATTTTTAACCCATTGGCCGTTTGTCCAAATATGCAGGTATTGCACCGGCACGGGAAAGCCCAATAACTGCTCGCTCAATTCCCGCGCGCTAGCAGCCTGATATTTTTTTCCTTTATTATCAACGGCAAGCACACCTTGTCCATCTTGGCAGAGCTGGCCCAGCGTGTTGCCCAACGGGGTATTGACGTTGATGGTTTGAACTTGGTTTTGGTAAGTCCAGTCGAAATTGGCATATGAGCCTTTTTCATTCGCTTTCACCGCCAAACGGCCTTCGGCAGCGAAACTGTCAATATCGGATTGTGCGCGCCAGCCCTCTTTGCCGGCCGGGCGGGGTTGTGCGCAGGCAGCAAGCAGCAATGCGGCAACGCTGTATAAAATAAATTTGGGATGGTTGGTTTTCATGAGATACCCTATCGGTTGTTTTTTCAGACGGCCTCAAACAGCCTGCCGGCAATGATCGGCAACGCACTCAAATCTGAGCTTTAAGGTTTATAAAAGGCCGTCTGAAAATATCGGCCGCTTGCAAAATCCGAGCTTGCCCGTTTATTTCTTACGGTTGTTTTTCGGCCTGGCTGCCGGCAGTTTCACGCCCAAACGCTGCAAGGTTTTTTGCAGTACGGCATCATCCCCCCCCCTGCCCAAGCCTTCGCTCCATATTGTTTTGGCTTTTTCCTGCTGCCCCAGTTTCCACAATACTTCACCCAAGTGGGCGGCTACTTCGGGGTCGGGAAACTGGGCGTAGGCGTATTCGAGATACGGCAGTGCCGACTGCGCATCGCCTTTCAGATAGTATGCCCAACCCATACTGTCATTGATGGCAGCCGACTCCGGTTCTTGCTGGTAGGCCGCCTGAATCAGGCTGAAGGCCTCGTTTACATCATATTCGGGCAGGGCAAACATGGTGTAGCCCAAAGCATTCAAGCCGGCTGCATTATTCGGGTTCAATTTAAGATAGCGGCGCAAATCGGCCACGGCTTTTTCGGGCTGGCCGAGTTTGTCGGCATACAGCATGGCGCGTTGATAGAGAATATCGGGCAGGCGCTCCCGATAACCCGGCTGTTTTTCTGCATTGGCAGCCAAAACATTCAATTCGGCCAACGCTTCCTGCGGGTTGTTGTGTTTACTCAAGGCAAACAGATATACCCGCTGCACATCGCCCATACTGAAAAAGCGGCCTTGCTGCTCCGGCAGGCGCCGGGCTCGGCGCACTTCTGCCAATGCCCTGCTGCCGTTGCCCTGCTCGGCTTCAATCGAGGCTCTGAGCACGGTCTTATCAAACACATATTCAGGTGCGGTGATTTTATCTGCCCACGCTTTGGCCTGTTTGAAATCTTTTGCGTCAGCATAACGCATCGCGCCGATTACCGCAGCCCGGCTTTTCTGCTCGCTGGTGCCGATACGGTAGGCTTTTTCGAGATGGCTGCCCACCGTTGAAATGTTTTCTTCGCGGCTCACCGACAAAATGGCCGCCTGAATGTATAAATCGGCATTCGGGTTTTGGTTCAGTAAGGTTTGCAGGCGTTGGTATGCCTTGTCATTTTGGCCTTCGGCAATCAGGCTGCTGATTTCCATTTCCTGCCACACCGGCGATAGCTTGCCGGCATCGGTTTCGGTGAAAAAGCGCCGCAGGATTTTCGGGCTGTGCTGCGCTACCAAGCGCAGGGTAGCCTCGGTGGGCGGCAGAATTTCGGTATCGAGTTTGGCCAACCGCTGCAAAGCAGCCACGGCATCGCGCTCTTTATTGATTTGCGTGCTGAAAATCAAATCTGCAATAGCTGCTTCGGGCAAATCGGCATATTTTTTGGCGGCTTTATGCACGTCTTTACCAACCTTCCCCGCCAATGTGGGTTGTTGCACACTGATTTGCGACAGCAATAAGAAAATGCGCCTTGCCTGCTCTTCATCGGCATGCTTCAGAATTTCACCCAAATCTTTGCCGGTGTGATCTGTGTTACCGATCACCAAATCACGCGCCCAAGCCATGCGTTTTTGCGCATTGCCGGGTATGGGTTCGATTTCACGCCATTTGCGGTAAATCTGTTCCGCCTGCTGATAAGCGTTCAGCGAAACGGCCATCTCCATCGCCCGCTCGGCCACTTCAGGGCTTTTGGTGCGGTTGAGCATGACCAGATAAGTAGCCAGTGCCGTGCCGGGCTCGCCTTTCTGCAAAGCCATTTCACCGCCGAGCAAATTAAACATATCATTGGTACGCTCGACAATACCTGCCCGGCGTTCGTATTCCAAAGCCCGCTCTTCGGGCGGATAAAGGCTTTTTTTCGCAGCCTGCTGCACAGCCTGCTGCGGCTGTTTGGATGTTTCGCCCACGGCGTAGACGCTGCCGGCAAACAGCATCATCACCGCCAGCGCGGCAGAGTGGATTTCGGTTCGGCCAAAAAACATACACTTTCCTTAACAGCGGGTAACAGCGGCGCACTTTCAGACGGCCTATACCCCGATATACAAATGTGCAATACTTTATCACAAGCCCGCAGCTTTGTTGATATTGCATACCGCACTCTATCTGTGTAAAAGTGTGCAGGCCGTCTGAAAACAACAGCTAACACATCATGACCCCCGCCGAACTCACCCGTTTTTTCCGCCGCGCTGCCGCCTATCCCTCCGCAACCCGAAATCTGCGCAACGCCCTGATTGACGGCATTGAGATGCATGAAGCCGCCGTGTTGTTGGCCGTGGTGTTCCGCAAACGGCAATGGCAGGTTTTGCTCACCCGCAGAGCCGCCACCCTGCCCCACCACCCCGGCCAAGTTGCCTTTGCCGGCGGGCGGCGCGATGAGGGCGACATCGATCTCACCCATACTGCCTTGCGCGAAACCGCCGAAGAAACAGGCATCGCCGCCGGCTATTGGCAAACCTTTGAACCGCTGCCGCCTTATTTCACCCCATCAGGCTATACCGTTTCACCCGTGCCGGCATTGAGTATCACCAATCCGCCCGTTTATCCGAATATTGAAGAAGTAGAAGAGATTTTCTATCTGCCTTTGGATCTCGCTCTTGATAAAAGCCTTTACCGCAGCTGCAATTTCAGCCACAACGGCCAAACCGTTCCCACCCCTTTCCTGCCCTACCTTCATTACGATATTTGGGGCATGACGGCCATGATTCTTTATGATCTGGCAGAAAGATATGAGCTGCATAAAGGGCAGCGATGACACCATAACGGCAATCTTGATAAAGCCTGCCCTCTAGTTAATCGGCCCGGTTTCCATCGGCTTTAAAATGAGCATCGGCAATCTGCAGTCAATTGCAGTATAGCCGGTTCATTTTCAAATAATGACAATAAAGCAACGCCGTAACGGATTGTTAACCGGTGCACAAATTAAAAACCACAGGCCGTCTGAAATATTTTTTTCAGACGGCCTGTGGTTTTTATGAGCCGAACCGGTAAAACTCCGGTTTACGGCCGTTTGGCACCGTAGCCGCCGATCAGCTGCTTAGTGTTGTCGGCATTTTGCAGGCCGTAAGTGCCGCCGATTTCCGCAGCTTGTTCACCATAGAATTTGCCCAACAACCGGCCTGTCATCCGGTTATCTGCAGTAACGGCATCGCCTTTGAAGCTGTTGCTGTTGGCCGACCACGAAGCCGTGCCTTTCATATTGTAGCCGGAAGCGGCTTCCGAAACGCGCACGCCGTTGTTCAGGCTGTGAAACTGAGCGTTGCCGGTTTCAAAACGCAAGCCTTTTTTGGCAAAGTCGGCCACAGCTTTTACATCGGCAGTCAGTTGGCGGTCGGCCTTGCCGGCTTCAACCAAATAAGCCGTGGTGATGCCGGTATAAGTTGCCGTACCGCCGGTGGGCATGGCACTCACAGCAGTTTCATCGCCAATACTCTGATAGCCGTGGGCAATGCCGTTTTTCGGGTCGGTATAATGGGCAAAGGTTTGATAAATCCAGCCTGCTGCTGCGGGATCGTGCAGCACGATGCGGGTTCCGTCTGCAAATTGGACAATATAAACGCCATCGAATTTTTTATCGAACACCAAACCGTTTTTGTCTTTTTTGAAATATGCCAAAGCCGAAACCGCATCGGCAGTTGCTCCCGCCAAACCGCTGCGCAGCAAACGGTCATTATTATAGGCAGTTTCAATTTTATTCTTATCGGCCAATGCATCATCCCGCGCTTTTTGTGCTTCGGCCAATGCTTCTTCCTCAGCACCGCTTTTCTGTGCCTGAGCCAATGCTTTTTCGGCTGCTTCAAGCGTTTTCTTTGCCGCTTCCAGTTTTTTATAGTTTTCTACGATTCTGGCATCGACTGTGGATTTAACATTAGAGAAATGGGTATTGGGTTCGTCCCCTGTCTGCTCACTGATATCTTCTCTCGAATGGCCGCCTGAAAAAGCTTTGCTGATTGATGAATTAGGGGTGGCAAAACTTATCGTTGTTGCATCTCCTGCAGTATTTTTATTGGTAATAACTACACCATCCAGCTTGACAGGATCATTGGCGTTAAACTCCAGCGTGCGTATCAAACCGATTTGGTCGTCAATTAACGCAGGCTTACCGTCAACCCCGCGCAACTGCATATGCGGATTATGCTGCTGCGCGCCGGTGGAGGCGATAAATGCGGTATGCAGGGGCGTTGGCAGGTTCAAGGGTGCCAGGCTGTTGTTGTCGCTGATTTCAGATGCATCAACCGTGCCGTTACCGCCGGCAGAAGAACCGGCCGATGCGGCGGCCAGCGCATCCAATGCTGCCGCGAGTTTGTCTTTCTGTTCTTTGCTGATTAAAGATTTCTGGCTGTCGCTTAAGCGGTTGTAACTTTGCGCAGCCGCTTCTACCCTTTCCTTGTCTTCAAGTGTGGTTTCGGCAGGCGCATCCAACGCCTCAATCATATTCATGACATTGCGCGCTGCAACGGCGTTATCGACCAAATCGGCACTGGTCGAACCACCGCCCCCGCAGGCAGCCAAAACTGCGGCGCAAACAGCAGCAAGTGCAAGGTGTTTTACGGTTGTTTTCTTAGACATAACATCCCCTTAAGTTAATGGTTCTGCCGATAAAAAGGCATTTTCTTGAAAATTACAATTCATAACAAATTTAACAAATTGTAAATTAATGCCTGTTAAAATACAAATATCATTAACAAATACCGGCTTTCACCTTAACGGGTATCTCTATTTTGCAACATCGGGGGATGGGTTTTACGGCCTCGAAAAACACGGCAATGCCCTGTGTAAGCGGATTTTTTACCGTATAAACAACTTAAGGGGCTCGTTTTCAGCAGCAGGAAACCCGCAACCTCGATATTTTGGCGTGCAACCCTGAAAACAGAAAAAGGCCGCTAGCGGCCTTTCAGATATGTTCAAGCAGTGTATGTTCAAGCAGCGGCTTTGCGGCGGCGCAGCCTGCGGTAAACCGGCAGCAGCACCATAAAGCCCGACAGCATCCACAACGACAAGGTAATCGGGCCGTGGAACAGAATACCGATATCTCCCTGCGAAATCGACAAGGCGCGGCGCAGGCTGGATTCCATCAGCTCGCCCAACACATAACCCAAAATCAGTGCCGAAAGCGGAAAATTCAGTTTGCGCAACAGATAACCCAAAATGCCCAGCCCGATCATCAACACCAAATCAAACGTGGTGCTGTGAATGGCATACACGCCCACAAAACTTACCGCCGCAATGGCCGGAATCAAAATATAGTTGGGTATATTCAACAGCTTGGCAAAAAATCCCACCAGCGGGATATTCAACGCCAACAGAATAATGTTGCCGATAAACAGCGAGGCAATCAACCCCCACACGATATCGGGCTGCTCGCTGAAAAGCTGCGGGCCGGGGGTGATGTTGTAGAGCGTCAGCGCACCCATCATCACCGCCGTGGTGCCCGATCCCGGCACACCCAACGTGAGCATGGGGATAAACGAACCGCAGGCAGAAGCATTGTTGGCTGCTTCCGGTGCGGCAATACCGCGCAGATCGCCTTCGCCGAAAGTGCCGTTTTTACCGGCAATTTTTTTCTCGTTGGTGTACGTCATCGCGCTGGCAATGGTTGCCCCCGCGCCGGGCAGCACGCCGATAAAGAACCCGGCCGCGCCGCTGCGGATAATCGCGCCCATGCTGAACATCAGCTCTTTCAGGTTGAACAGCGCGCGTTTGCCCTGTGTCAGCGCTTTTTGTCCGTTTTCGGTGTGCTCGAGCATAATCAGAATTTCGCTGATGCTGAAAAAGCCGATAACGATGGTGGTGAACTGGATGCCGTCTGAAAGATTGACCGAACCGAAAGTGAAACGGTAAACGCCGGTAACCGCATCCATGCCGACCATGGCCAGCGCCAACCCGATTAAGGCCGAAACGGCGGTTTTAACGGGCTGGTCGCCCACCAGGCCGCTCAAACAGGTGATGGCAAACACCATCAGCACAAAATATTCGGCCGGGCCGAACGCAATCGCCCAATGCGCCAGCAGCGGTGCAAACAAAACCACGCCAACGGTGGCGATGGTGCTGCCGATAAACGAGCTGGCCGCAGAAAGTGAAAGCGCGATACCCGCCTTGCCCTGTTTGGCCAGCGGATAGCCGTCAAGCGTGGACATAATCGCCGCTGCATCACCCGGCACGTTAATCAAAATCGCCGAAATGCGCCCGCCGTATTCACAGCCCAAATACACCGCAGCCAGCAAGATCAGCGCCGATTCGGGCGGCAGCCCCAGCGCAAAGGCAAACGGCAGCAGCAACGCCACACCGTTAATCGGCCCCAGCCCCGGCAGCATACCCACAATGGTGCCGATAAACGCGCCTATCAACGCCAGCAGCAGGTTTTGCGGCAGCAAGGCCACCTGAAAGCCCGACATCAAATATTGCAGAATTTCCATTGATACCCACCTTTCAACCGAAAAAGCCCAAAGGCAGGGGCACATCCAAGGCCAAGTCGAACAGCGCGTAAAACAACGCGCCCAAAACCATGCCCGACACCGCGCAGGGCAGCGTGCGCCCGCCGAACAGCCTGCCGACACCAAACGCCATCAGCGCGGTGGCGAGCGGAAAACCCAACACTTCGAACAACGCCGCATAGGCACTCAAAAACACAATGCACAGGCCAACTTTTTTCAAAACAGCAGGGGTGTAACCCAAGTTGATGTGTCCGCCGCGCGGCCGCACCGCCAAAAACAGGCAGCACAGTGCCAACAGCGAAAGAACCAGCATCGGATAAGGGCGGGGGCCGAGAGGGTCGTAAGACACCGGCGCGGTATAGCCGAAAGCCAGGCAGAGCAAGCCTATCGCTGCCGAAAACAGCGCGGCAGAAAACAAACGTTCGATTTTCATCACAATACACTCCGTTTGCAGACAGAAAATAATGTTGTTTGCGGTTGTTTCAGACGGCCCGGGCGGCTCCGCTCAAGGCCGTCTGAAAAACAACCGCAAACAACGGCATCCCGGTTATCTCC
This sequence comes from Neisseria sp. 19428wB4_WF04, assembly GCF_015235335.1. Lineage (NCBI taxonomy): Bacteria > Pseudomonadati > Pseudomonadota > Betaproteobacteria > Neisseriales > Neisseriaceae > Neisseria > Neisseria sp. 19428wB4_WF04. The sequence goes on along the minus strand of NZ_JADGLG010000001.1, from coordinate 114,713 downwards.
GGGTTATTTGACCAACTCAAACTCTTCAGACAACGCGCGCATTTCTTTAGTGGACTGCTCAACATATTGTTTCAACTCGTCGCCGGTAAGCTCAAACGGCAGCAGGTCGCGCCGGCTGCGCAGCTCTGCGAATTTCGGGTCTTTGAGCATCGCGTCAAACTGGGTTTTCCACCAGCGATAAGATTCATCGCTCACTTTCGGCCCCATGTAATAGCCCCGGATAACCGGCCACTGCACATCGAAGCCCTGCTCTTTGGCAGTGGGAATATCTTTGAGCTTGCCCTGCAGACGCTCGGGCGAAAACACTGCCAGCACACGGATTTTGCCCGCCTCAATATGCGGTCCCATCTCGGCGATGCCCGCGCTGACCACATTGATATGGTTGCCCGACACGGCAGTTACCGCTTCGCCGCCGCCTTCCAGTGCAACATAAGCCATATCTTTCGGATTAACGCCGGCGGCTTTGGCCACCATTGCCGTTTGCAGCCAGTCTTGGCCCCCCACGCTGCCCCCTGCGCCGAAGCTGACCGATTTTGGATTCTTTTTCAGCGCATCAACCAAATCCTGCAGGCTTTTCAGCGGAGAATCGGCATTCACCGCCACCATGCCGTAGTCGGTGCCCACAGCCGCCAGCCAGCGCACGTCTTTTTCGGTGTATTGGCCGAACTTGCCTTGCGCCAGGTTCAGCAGCGAGCCGGTAGAAAACGCCACAATGGCATCGTTATTGGCAGGGTCGTTGGCCACGATTTTGTTATAGGCAACCGCGCCCACGCCGCCGGGCATATAGGTTACGCGCATCGGCTTGGCGAGCCGGCCGGTGTCTTTCAAACCGCTTTGCGCAAGTTTGCAGGTTAAATCGAAACCGCCGCCGGGCTTGGCGGGGGCAATACATTCCGGCTTGGCCGGCGCACCCGCTTGACCGCCGTCTTTCTTGCAGGCACCCAACGTTAAGGCTGCCGCAACCGACAAAGCCAATACGGTGTATTTTTTATGATTCATGGCAAATTTCTCCTTGATGGTTATATAAAAAGCCGCCACAGCAGCTTTAAAGGGGGGGGTGCGCACAAAAATTAAATGAGTCTTTGCGCTTTGTCAATATTGCCCAGCCACTGCAAACAAAATCATATCTATCGGCAATATTTGTTAGCAGCACGCTCGAACAGCAGTTGAAAAAAACGGCTGCGGCAAAGCTTCGTAAAAAACAAACAGCCGGTGGATATCGTGATGTTCAGACGGCCTGAGGCCGTCTGAAAACACACGCAACAGCGCCTGCGGTTCCACCTTTCAACCGAACCTGTTTTCCAGTCCCCACGGACAGGCCGGCGCTTGATTGCTGCCCGCTCGTGCAGTTTGCGGCGGCGTGCCTGCCGAAAAAAACAGAGATAAGCAGAAACCGCGCTGCTGTGCAAACATCGCAGGCAAACGGGTTTTCCCAAACCGACACCCCGATCTTGACACCCCGATCTTTCAGACGGCCTGCCCGTGTGTGCGGCTTGCAGGGCGGCCGGTTGATGTTTGATACCGGCTGCCGGCTTTCTTCAGCCGCGATTCTGGCGGATAATCCCTACGGTCGGGTCGATACGCCAACCTGTCGGGCGGGAGCCGACAGCGGCATGCGCCGTGTCCGGTAAACCGCCCCTGCGGGTTTGTCGGGCCGGGCTCTGCCAAAACGTTGGCGGCCTGCCGCAAAAGCATTCGGCGAAAGCCGCTTTTTAACTGAAATTGATTGAAATACTGTTTGAGGCCGTCTGAAAAATCTTTCGGGCGGCCGGCGGAAAATATTATGCAAACCCTGATCCAATCAGCCCTGCACAAGCTTCAATCTGAAAAACGGCAGGCCGTTGAAGCCTACTGCGCCCGGCGGCAGGTGCCGGTGTTTTTCGAACGCCACACCCAGGCTGTCGAGCGCGCGCTGGCGGTGTTGTGGACGGCACTTTTCTCCGATAACACGATGTGCCTGCTGGCCACCGGCGGTTTCGGGCGCGGCGAAATGTATCCTTATTCAGATGTGGATTTGGCGCTTGTGTCGCCCGAACCACTCACAGAAAAACAGCAGGAAAAAGCCGCAATCTTTGTGCAGGCGTTGTGGGATATGCAGCTGGCACCTGCCGTGAAAAGCGGCAGCGTGGAAGAATTGTGCGAAAGTGTATGCGAAGACATCACCGGCGATACCGCTTTTCTTGAGGCGCGTTTTCTGTTTGGCAACCATGATTTGGCCAAGCAGCTTTTGCAGCAACTAGACTTGCAGCGCGACACTTCTGCCTTTATCGAAGCCAAAATGCTGGAAATGCAGCAGCGGCACGCCAAATCGCAAGGTTCGGGCGCGCTGCTCGAGCCCAACATCAAAACCTGCCCCGGCGGCCTGCGCGACATCCACACCATGCTGTGGCTGGCGCGGGTGCAGGGCTTGGCTATGCCTTTAACCACGCTGATTTCGCAGGGTGTGGTCACCCGCCCCGAAGCCGTTATGCTGCTCAACAGCCATAAAAAACTGGCTGCCATCCGCATCGATCTGCATCTGGCGGCAGGCCGCAGTGAAGACAGGCTGATTTTCGACCTGCAAACCCAGGTGGCCGAAAACATGGGCTGGCACGATGACGAGCACCGTATCAAAAGCGAAAAGCTGATGCGTGTGTTTTACCGCGCCGGCAAAACGGTGATGCAGCTCAACGGGATATTGCTGCCGATGCTGCGCGGGCGCGTGTATTCGCAGGCCGGCCGCATCGTCTGCCGCATCGACGACGACTATTACCAAGTGGGCAACCAACTGGCGGTGTACGACAAAAAACTGTTTACCCGCCGCCCCGAGCATCTGTGGAAAGCAATCGGGATTCTGCAGACACGCAAAGACATTCTCACACTCGCCCCGAAAACCCTGCGCAACTGGTGGGCGGCTTCGCGCAAAATCAACCGCGCATTTTACGGCAACCCTGAAAACCGCCGCCGCTTCGCCGGTTTTTTCAAGCACGGCGAAGGGCTCACCCATGTGATGCGCTTTCTCAATCTCTACGGCGCGCTCGAACGCTATCTGCCGGCGTGGGGAAAAATCGTCGGCCTGCTCCAACACGACCTGTTCCACATCTACCCTGTTGACGACCACATCTTAACCGTGCTGCACAATATGCGCCGCCTGGCGATGGATTCGCGCAGCCACGAGCTGCCGTTTGCCTCGGCGCTGATGCACGCATTCGAAAAACAACATATTCTCTATCTGGCCGCCCTGTTTCACGACATTGCCAAAGGGCGCGGCGGCGACCATTCGATAGAAGGCGTTGCCGATGCCCGCCGCTTCGCTGCCGACCATTTTCTCAGCAAAGAAGAAAGCAGCCTTTTGGCCTGGCTGGTAGAAAACCATCTGCTGATGTCGGCAGTGGCGCAGAAAGAAGACATTCAAGACCCCGATGTTATCGACAGCTTCTGCGAGCGCGTGGAAACACAAGAGCGGTTAACTGCGCTTTACCTGCTGACCGTTGCCGACATACGCGGCACCAACCCGAAACTGTGGAACAGTTGGCGCGCCGGCCTGCTGGAAAACCTGTTTCACGCCGCCGCCCGCCGCCTGGCCGGCGAAAGCGGCAGCCGCACTATGGTTGTGGGCCGCCGCCGGCAGGGTGCGGCCGACCAGCTCACCCGCGCCGGCACGCCCGAAAAGCAGCAGCGCCAACTCTGGCAGGCGCTCGGCCCGGCCTATTTCGTGCGCCACGAACTGCGCGAAATCCTCTGGCACACCGCCAATCTCGTCCACCAAACCGAAGCCCCGCAGGTGCGCAGCCGCATTCTGCCCGACAGCGGCACGTTGGAAGTGATGGTGTTTATGCCCAATCAACCGCGCCTGTTTGCCCGCTTGTGCCGCATCTTCAGCCGCCACAGTTTCGATATTCTCGCCGCCCGCGCTTTTGTAACCGAGCACGGCTATATTCTCGACACCTTTATCGTGCAGCTGCCGCCCGGGCGCGCCGCCGCCGATTATCCCAACGTGCAGAGTGCGCTCGAAGCCGAAATCAACAACTTCATCCACGGCTGCGACACCACCGCCGGACACACCGCCTGCGGCATCCGCAGCCGCCGCAGCCGCCACCTGCCCATCGCCCCGGGCGTGCACCTGAGCGCCGAGCAGGATTCCCCGGGCTGGTACACGCTCGAAATCGTGGCCGCAAACCGCCCTTATCTGCTGGCCGATATTGCCGAAGTGCTCTCCGATCAGGAAATCAGCCTGCGCTACGCCAAAATCGCCACCCTCGATGAGCGCGTGGAAGACAGCTTTGTGCTGTTCAGCCCGCATCTGGAAAACCCGAAAAAACAGCTTGCCTTGAAGCAGGCACTGCTGGCGCAGTTATCGGCCTGAATGTGGGAGCCGAAGGGCTGTTTTTGCCGGGGTTAGACAAAATCTGTTCAGGCCGTCTGAAACCTTTCAGACGGCCTGAATGAATGCGCCCCGTTTCCGTTACGGCAGGGGTTGCGCCCGGCCCAAACAAAACGGTGTTGCCGCCGCATCGGCAGCAACGGAACCGGCTCCGCAATCTTTGCGCCGCCTGCGGTTTGCCGCCCTGCGCAAAAAACAAGGCAAACCCACATCACGGAAAGACCGGGCTTCGGAAAAACCGTTCAGGCCGTCTGAAAGTTTTCAGACGGCCTGAACGAATCCGCTTCATTTCTGTTGCGGCACGGTGCGCTCGGCTCAAAACGAACGGCCTTGCCGCCGAACCGCGGGCCCCATGCTCTTTATACTGCCTGCGGTTGCTGCCCCGCCGAAAATAAAGCAAATCCACGGTAACCGGCAAATAAACGGTTTCAGTTTTATCAACCGGCTCCCCAAGTTTTCAGACGGCCTGTGCCGTTAATCGGCCCAATGCTTTTTCTTGGAAGTTTTGCCGATGCCGGGATTGAAACTGTTGGTGGGGTCGAGTTTGCGGTAAAACTGCTTGAGCGCGGGTTGGGCTTCGTATAGGTGGCCGACATTGTGTTCGGCGGGGTATTGTGCGCCGCGTTGGTCGAGCAGGCGCAGCATTTCGTGTTCCAATGCCTGGCAGTCGTGGCCTTTTTTCACGATGTAGTCTTGGTGGAACACGTGGCACATAAAGTGGCCGTAATAGAGTTTGTGGCTGATTTTATTGTCGATTTCAGGCGGGAGTTGCTCAAACCAATCGTTATCGTTGCGGCGCAGGGCGATATCGAGGGCAACGATGTCTTCCACTTCTTTGCTGTGTACGGCGCGGTAGCGCACGGCGGCGGAAGCAACGGCAAAGCGGTGCAGCATGGCGGCTTGGGTTTCTTCGGGGCTGCACTCGAAATAAGCGCCTGATTTTCCGTTGAAATAGTCTTTCAGAAAGGCGCGCGCTTCTTCCACGCCTGCGCCGCCCATTTTCAGAATCAGATGGTGTTCGAAGCGGTTGCGGTAGTCGCGCAGGGATTGCGGCAGGTGTTCGGGCAGATATTTGCCGGCAAACTGCAGGGCTTTGTCGCTGAAATGGGTGGGCAGAATGCCGATCTTTTTGCCGAAGCGGTCGATTTTGGCTTTGAAGGCAAACAGTTGCGGCAGGCGGTGGGTGCCGAATTTTTTGATTGTCCAAAAGGTGTCTTTGCCGTATACCGCCGCTATATCGAAAGCATCGCGGTGGATATACTCGCCGGAAACGGGCAGGTTTTCGAATTCGGCCAGCACGGCGCGGCGGATGGCGGTAAGCTCTTCGGTGCGGTTGGTGCCGATATAGAACACGGCGGTGTGTTTTTCGAGAGGAAAGGTGTCCAGGCGCACGGCAAACACCATCAGTTTGCCCGCGCAGCCCGAGGCTTCGTAGTGGCGCGCCGGGTCGGCATTGAAGCGGGCGGCACTGGGTTCGTCAATCTGGCGCACATGGTTGCAGTAGGCATGGTCGTGGCCTTTGCCGGCATCGGGCGTGATGTCTTTCTGCTGATAATGATGGCCTTGCAGGTTGGTGAGGATTTCTTCGGGCGTGCTGCCCAAATCGATGCCCAAATGGTTGATAAGATGCAGTTCGCCGTTTTCGTCTAATTGGGCAAACAGCGCCATTTCGGTGTAGGCCGGCCCGCGCTGCACCAGCGCGCCGCCGGAGTTGTTGCACACACCGCCGAGCACCGATGCGCCGATACACGATGAGCCGATAACCGAGTGCGGCTCGCGCCCTAAGGGCTTAAGCAGCAGCTCGAGCTGGTTGAGCGTGGCACCGGGCAGGCAGACGACTTGTTCGTTGTTGTTGATGGGGCGGATGATGTTCATGCGCAGGGTGTTAACAATCACGATGTCGCGGTCGTAACCGTTGCCGTCCGGCGTGGATCCGCCGGTGAGGCCGGTATTGGCGGCCTGCGTGAGCACAATAACGTCAGCCGCCACGCAGGCTTGCAGAACTTTCCACTGTTCCAGCAGCGTGCCCGGCCGCACCACGGCCAGCGCGCGGCCTTCGCCGAAGCGGTAGCCTTGGCGGTAGGGTTCGGTTTGGGCGGGATCGGTGATAATGTGGGGCGTGCCGACAATGTCGGTTAAGGTTTGCAGTAGTTGTGTGGCAGTCATGGCGGCGGGCTTTCCGGGGGATTGAAAATGGCAAGTTTGCAGTTTTTTTGGGGTTGGGTCAAATAGGGTTTTGAAACCTTTCGTTGAATGCGTTGAAACAGCCGAAAGGCCGTCTGAAAACCGGTTGCGGGCTTTCAGACGGCCTGTTTTCAATATTTCAATAAATGTTGTGCCTCAGCGTTTGCCATCCTGCCGCCAAACCTGCCACAGCAGCAAACCGGCGGCGGCGAAGATGCGGTGTTTCCAGCTTAAGGGCAGCAGCAGGCTTTTCCAAAGCAGGCTTTGCGGGGGCGCATTGTCGGCCAGACTGAGAACCGTATTGAACCCGGTGTCGATCATGTTTTTCCGTTCCCGCGCCCGCTGCATTTTCAAACGTGCGGCGGTGATTTTCAAGCGCGCCAGCTCGGCCTGCATTGCTAACAGTTTACGCTCTTCATTTTTGGAGGCCATCGCTTTTTCCTTCCTTGTTCTGCACCATGCCGCGCAGACAGGCAATATCCTGCTGCATCTCGCGCAATGTGGCGGCCACTTGTGTGTTTTTGTTTTTCCACGATGAAAGCGACCATGCGGCCAAAACTGCAATTGCCAACAGGCTGCAGACAGACAAGCCGAAAAACACCCAGATTTTGGCTTCGTTGCTCAAAACGTGGTTCAACCCCAACAGCAGGCTGATCATGCCGAACGCAAACAATGCGCCCATCAGCACCACGGCGGCAAAAATCCTCACAATTACGGCAGCTTGGCCGCCCACATCCAGTTGCAGCATACGCAGGCGCAGCAGAAATAAATCTACGCCCCGGTTCAGCAATACTTGGAAATGGTCGATGCGTTGTTTCAAGTTCATGGCTGTCTCTTTGGTGGTTGCAGGCCGGCCGCAATGCCTGCCGGTGAATGGAGAATAACACAAAAAGGCCGTCTGAAAAGGTTTCAGACGGCCTCGGCTGCTGTGTTAGCGGCGGTTGAGCAATACGCCCACCACCAAGCCGGCCAAGGCGGCAAAACCCATCGCATAATAGGGTTTTTCCTGTACCAGCTCATCGGCTTGTTTGGCAGTATGCTTCACTTTGCGGGCGGCCTGCTCTTCAAAATCATACAGCTTGGTTTTGGCCGCGCTCAATTTGTCTTGCAGTTTGGCTTTCAGGGCTTTGGCTTCTTCGCTGCCGCTTTCCACGCCCTCTTGGTATAACTCTTCTACATCATTGAGTACGGAGCGGATTTCTTTCATCAATGCTTCTTTTTGCTGCTCAAAATCGTGTTTCATAAAGCCTCCTTGCAGGTTTTCGGTTAAAAAAGGGTTACAGCGTAATCCCATATAAGGCTGAAATACATATATTCAACAGTATATAGCGAAATTGCCGGCTGCTTTAAAAAAATGGGCTTTCCGCCCATTCCGCCGTGCGCGGTTTATCCCGCTGTTTAAAAGGTGTATAGTTTAAAAGGTGTATAGTAGTATCGGACAAGCCGTCTGAAAACTTTTTCATTTTACTTTAAAGAAAAGATAAAACAGCTTCCCAACCTCAACAGGAGATGAATCATGACTCAAACCGTACAAGGCTATGCAGCCCATTCGCACGACACCCCGCTAGAGCCTTTCAGCTTCGAACGCCGCGATCCGCGCCCGGACGATGTGGTGATCGATATTCTTTACACCGGTGTGTGCCACAGCGATTTGCACACCGCCCGCAACGACTGGGGCTTTACCACTTATCCCGTGGTTCCCGGCCACGAAATCGTCGGCCGCGTAACCGCCGTGGGCAGCGGAGTGGATAAATTCAAAGTGGGTGATTTGGTGGGTGTAGGCTGTTTGGTCGACAGCTGTCGCGAATGCGAACCGTGCCGCAACCATTTGGAGCAATATTGCGACAACGGTTTTGTCGCCACTTACGACTCCACCGACAAACACGACGGCCTGCGCACCTACGGCGGTTACTCGAAAAGCATCACCGTGAGTGATGCTTTCGTGCTTAAAGTGCCCGAAAACCTCGACACCAAAGCCGTGCCGCCGATTTTATGCGCCGGCATTACCACATGGTCGCCGCTGCGCCGTTGGAAAGTGGGCAAAGGCAGCAAAGTGGCGGTGGTCGGCCTCGGCGGTTTGGGGCATATGGCCATCAAACTCGCGCACGCTTTGGGTGCGGAAGTGAGCCTGTTTTCCCGCAGCCCCGGCAAGGCCGATGATGCCTACCGTTTGGGCGCCGACAAGGTGATTTTGTCCACCGACAACGCACAAATGCAGGCTGCCGCCAACCAGTTTGATTTGATTATCGACACCGTGCCTTACGAACACGATGTCAACCCCTATATGCCAACGCTGAAACTCGATGGCACATTGGTGTTTGTCGGCCTGGTGGGCGACATCACCCCCGCGCTTTCCACCATTCCGATGCTTTTCAAACGCCGCAACGTGGCCGGTTCGCTGATTGGCGGTCTGAAAGAAACGCAGGAGCTGCTCGACTTCTGCGGCGAGCATAACATTGTCTCCGATATTGAAGTGATTGATATGAAAGATATTAACGAAGCCTACGAGCGTATGCTGAAAAGCGATGTGAAATACCGTTTTGTAATCGATATGGCCACGTTGTAAGTTTTGCTTTGGTTTAATCGAAAGGCCGTCTGAATGTTTTTCAGACGGCCTGAATCTTTGCAAAAACATTTTCAGGCCGCCTGAAAGTGCTTTTTTAAACTGATTGGCTATCAAGCTCCGGTTAAATCGGCAAAGTCAAGCCGAATAAAAACCCCTTGCAAAAGCTGCAAGGGGTTGGCGGATACCAATACGGTTATTTGACGCGCATATCGCCGGTTTCAACGAAACGCTGGTGCCATGAGAGGGCTTCCAACAGCAAATGCGGTGTGTGCAGGCCGCCGGCTTTTTCGGCGCGGTCGAAATAATCGTTTAATTGGTCACGATATTCGGGATGGGCGCAGTTGTTGATAATCAGCTTCGCGCGCCGGCGCGGTGATTTGCCGCGCAGATCGGCCATGCCTTGCTCGGTTACGATAAACATCACATCGTGCTCGGTGTGGTCGTGGTGGGAAACCATCGGCACGATGCAGGAAATCGCACCGTCTTTGGCCACCGAGGGCGACACAAAAAACGAGAAGAAGGCATTGCGGGTGAAATCGCCCGAGCCGCCTATGCCGTTCATCATTTTGGTGCCCATCACATGGGTGGAGTTCACGTTGCCGTAAATATCGGCTTCAATCATGGCGTTCATGCCGATGATGCCCAAGCGGCGGATAACTTCGGGGTTGTTGGTGTATTCCATCGGGCGCAAAATGATTTTGTCGCGCAGAAATTCGATGTTGTCGTTAAAGCGTTGCAGCGCATCGGGGCTGAACGAGAGGGCTGTGGCGGAAGCCGATTTCATTTTGCCGGCGATAATCAAATCGAGCATACCGTCCTGCAGCACTTCGGTATAACCGGTCAGATCATCAAACGGGGCATCCAAGAGACCGGCCAATACGGCATTGGCCACATTGCCTACGCCGGATTGCAGCGGCAGCAGGTTTTTCGGCAGGCGGCCGGCTTTGACTTCATGCGAGAAGAAATCGATGATTTGCGCAGCGATACGTTTGGAGTTTTCATCTGGATCGGCGAATTTGCTGTTGCGGTCGCCGCTCTCGGTGAGCACTACGGCAACGATTTTATCGGTATCGCATTCCAAATAAGGCGAGCCGATGCGGTCGAACGGGCCGGTAATCGGAATGGGTTTGCGGTGCGGCGGCACGCCGATGTCGTATGCAATATCGTGCATACCCTCGAGCTTGGCATTTTGGGCGGCATTCACCTCCACAATCACTTTCTTGGCCGCTTTGACCGCCTCATTCATATGGCCGATGCCCATGGCGGGAATGATTTTCCCATCGGCAGAAATGCCCGCTGCCTCAATCACGGCAACATCGAAATCCCCATAAAAACCCTGGCGCATCTGCTGTTCCACATGCGATAAGTGCATATCTTGATAGGCGGTGTTGCCGGCGTTGATGCTGTTGCGGATGCCGGGGTCGGATTGGAACGGGTTGCGGAAGCTCACGCAGTTTGCCGCAGCCAACACCCCATCGCACTCGGGAGCGGTGGAAGCCCCGGTAATCATACTGATGGCAAACGCTTCGCTGCGGGCATGGGCGGCTTTGGCACGCTCTGCGATGGCGGTGGGCAATGCTTTGGGGTAGCCGGCACCGGTAAAACCACTGACGGCAACGGTCATGCCGTTGTGTATAAATTCAGCGGCTTGCTCGGCCGGCATGATTTTGGCGCGCAGGCCTTCGTGTTGTACGCGTTCTGCTGCATGGGCAGTCATGGGCATCTCCTCTTGGAAATGGAAACCGCTTTCCCGGTTATCCGGAGCGGTTCCGTTAAACATTCAATAATATGGCGCTTGAAAAAACGGCAGCCATGTAGTGCGGCGTAGCCGGCTCATTGAGCAATATATAGCAAAGGTTTTACTGTGTAAAGAAGGCTTCAGCCGCCGGCCGAAAGAGGCTGAAAACCCATTGAAATGAAATCATAAAATGCCGGCGGGGGAGATTGCGCAAAAATGCCGGGAGACAGCGGACACCCTTCATTTCCGTTACCAGGCCGTCTGAAAGTTTTCAGACGGCCTTTCGTTTAACCCTGCCCTTACCCCTGCCCTGCCTGGCAGATTTTCACCCGACAGCCCTGCCTTGCCGAGATGAAACGCGTCTATCCGCAGGCCGGGGGCCGGCTCCCGCGCCCGAGTGTTTCCAATGCCTGTTTGACCTCGGCGGTTTCTTTCAATGTGCGGATGCGCGAAAACCACTCTCCGGCTTGGGGGTAAACGTGTTTCATCATGCCCAGCCATTGTTTCAGACGGGCAACGGGATATTTGCTGCCGGCTGCTTTGGCGGTGCACAAATCGAAAAACAGCCGAATCCAGCCGGCGATTTCGGTGAAATCTGCTTCCTGTGCGCTGCCGTTTTGCCCGTATTGCTTAATCTGCCGCGCCAAATCAGGGCGCATCACTGCGCCGCGGCCGAGCATAACGCTTGTGCAGCCGCTCACGGTGGTAATGTCGAGATAGTCTTGCAGGGTAAACACATCGCCGTTGGCGGTAACGGGCACGCTGACGCTGTTGCGGATTTTTCTTATCCATTCCCAATGCGCGGGCGGTTCGTAGCCTTCTGTTTTGGTGCGGGCGTGTACGGTGAGGCCGCAGGCACCGCCTTCGGCAATGGCCTGTGCGCATTCGATGGTGCGGGTTTTGTCTTCGAAACCCAAACGCATTTTGGCAGTGAGCGGGATATGTGCAGGCAGGCGCTCGCGCAGGGTGCACACGATGTGGTAAATCAGTTCGGGCTCTTTCAGCAGCACCGCGCCGCCTTTGTGTTTGTTGACGGTGGGGGCGGGGCAGCCGAAATTGAGGTCGATTTTGCCGGCGCCGAAACGCACGGCTTCTAAGGCATTTACCGCCATATTGGCGGCATCGCTGCCTAAAAGCTGCACGGTGCAGGGCACGCCGGCGGGCGTGAGATTGCGGTTGGCCATTTCGGGGGCGTATTTCAGCCAGGTGGGTCGGGAGTGGACGGTGTGTGTGATGCGCACAAATTCGCTCACGCATTCATCGAAACCGCCGATGCGGGTTAATAGGTCGCGCATCACGTCATCAATCAAGCCCTGCATGGGCGCGAGAATCAGCTGCATAGAGATTGGCCGTCTGAAAAAATGCATTGTATAGTAAACGGCCCGGGATAATACAGCATTGCCGGGTGCGGGCTTTAAAGACAATGCTTGCGCAACTGCGGATGCGGCAACAAAACTGTTGTTGTGTTTGCTCGTTTTGGCTTGGCGGCCTTGTTTCATTCTGTGTTGTTTTACCGCCATGCGGAAAAACCTGCAGCGGGTTTGAACATAAAGGCGGCGGCCCTGACTTGCCGCATTTTCCGTTCCGCTGCCTTGAGTTTGTTTGGACGGATTCACGATGAGTGTTTTCAGACGGCCTGAGGCCTTTGCAAAACTCATTCAGGCCGTCTGAAATATTCAACCATCGTCATTCCTGTGCAGGCGGGAATCCGGTCATTTTTTACATAAACTATTGAAATAAAATAATTGATGGTTTTAAGGCTGGATTCCGCCTGCGGAAGGAGGAGCGCAGCGGACTTGCGAAGCTAATAATAACGGAACTTAAGCATTTCAGACGGCATTAAGGGCATGCCTGCAAAGCTCCCGGTCTGTTGAATTTTGCCGAAACCGTAACATAACGGCCGAACACGACAGGGTGTCCGGCCGTTATGTTACAGAGAGAAAACGTTTCACACGGGGTTCATAAAATTCTCGATTTCTTCCAGGCTGATTTCCGGCGTGGCACCGTGATACGATGCCACCAGCGCGCCCAGCGCGCAGGCGAACGAAACGGCTTCCTGCGGCGGGGCGTTGTCGAGCAGTTTGTAGGTGAGGCCGGCCAGGAAGCTGTCGCCGGAGCCTACTGTGTCGGCCACTTTCACGCGGTAGCCGCAATGCCGGAAAAATTCGCCGTTTTCAAAATAAATCGCACCGTGGCTGCCGAGGGTAACGCAAATACGGGGCGTGCCGCTCAGTTTGGCGAGAAACAGGATGTTTTGCTCGATGGAATTGTGTTTGGAACCGTAGGTTTTCGACAATTCGTATAATTCGTCATCGTTGAGTTTGATCAGGTCGGCTTTTTTCATCATTTCGAGCAGACGGCCGGTGTCGTAGTGCGGTGGGCGCAGATTGACATCGAAAATTTTGAATTTGGCTTTTTCTGCCAATCGTGCGAGCGTGTTGCGGGAAACTTCATCGCGGGTAGAAAGACTTCCATAGATGAAAGCATCCGACTCTGCCACGCGCTGCAGGGCGGCTTCTTCCACTTGGATTCTGTCCCATGCGCAGGGATAAACGATTTCGTAAGATGCACTGCCGCAGGCATCAAGATGCACTTTCACCAGGCTGGTGGCTTGGTCTTTGCACACTTGCAGCAAATCGGTATTCACGTTTTTGCTTTCAATCTGGCGCAAAAGCTCTTCGCCGTCTGCATCATCGCCCCGGCTGCTGATCATGGCGGTGTCGGCACCGAGCGAGCACAGGCGGACCAAGACATTAAGCGGCGCGCCGCCGAGTACTTTCCCGCCGGGAAAGTCGTCCCACAATACTTCGCCGAAACTGGTTACTTTCATCATGAATCTTCCTTGATTAACGATTTAGACAATTCCTCCAGCGGCACGCCTTTTGTTTCGGGCATCAGAAAGATAACGAACAAAAGCTGCAATACCATCATGCCGGTGAAAATCATAAATACGGCGCCGGCACCGATGGTGCCGAATAAAAACGGAATCATGGCCGGAATGGCTGCCGCCAGCACCCAGTGGGTAGAGCTGCCGAGCGACTGGCCTTGCGCGCGCAGGTGGTTGGGAAAGATTTCCGAAATAAACACCCAAATCACGGCACCTTGGCCGACAGCATGGGCGGCAATAAACAGAAAAAACAACAAAGGAACAATCTGCCCGCTCCAATTTTGCGAAAATGCCAAAGAAATCAACCCGAGCGAAATAATATAGCCGAAAGAGCAGATATACATTAAAGTGCGGCGGCCGAGTTTGTCGATCAACACCAAGCCGGTCAAGGTGAATACCAAATTAACCAAGCCTACGCCCACGCTGTTGAGCAGGGCGGCATTTTTCCCCAAACCCGCAATTTCAAAGATGCGCGGCGCGTAATACAGAAAAGCGTTAATGCCTGAAAATTGGTTGAAAAAGGCAATCAGAAAAGCCAGCAGAACGATAAAGCGGTATTTAGACTGCCAAATGCTTTCGCTGCCGTGTGCGGCATCTTCCCTGCCCGCTTCGATCACACTGTCGATATCACGCCCGGGGTCGATTTTTTGCAGCACTTCGCGGGCTTCGCTGAAGCGGCCCTTCATCATCAGCCAGCGCGGCGACATCGGAACGGTACAGACCATTAAGGTGTAAATCAGAGCCGGCAGGGCTTCGATGCCGACCATCCAGCGCCATGCCGTGTCGCCCAGCCCCATCTTGGCAAAGGCATAGTTGGATAAAAATGCCGATAAAATGCCGAATACAATGTTGAATTGATACATGGCCACCAAGCGGCCGCGTTTGTCGGCAGGAGCAATTTCAGACACATAGGCGGGGGCGGCGATGGTGGAGGCACCGACACCCAAACCGCCGATAAAGCGGAAGAAGGCAAATGACCACGGGTCGGAAACCAATGCCGAGCCGATTGCGGATACGGTGTAGAGTATGCCGATAATAATCAAGGTTTTTTTCCGACCCAGCGCATTGCTGGGCCAGCCGCCGAACAGAGCCCCGATTACCGTGCCCCACAGGGCGGAGGCCATCACCACATTGCCGTGAAAGAGGGAAGCACTGCCGAACAAGGTGTAATGCCCCCACATTTCGGAAAGGGATTTTTCGGCACCCGAAATCACAACGGTGTCGAAACCGAACAGAAAACCTGCCAGCGCCACCGTAACCGACCAAAAAAGAAGTTTGGATTGGCTCATAAAGCGTCCTTTTCTTTTGAAAATTAAAAGAATTGCCTCTGACAAAAGCTGCCTGAAGGAGCCGGCAGCCAATGAAAGCGTTTCCGAGCCGGATAAGGGGCGGCAACGCCTTGTTAAACTTCTGTTTTTCCGGTAAGTGGTTCGGCACGGGCCTGTGTGTAATATTATTATGCTTGATGTAATAAAACACAAAAAACACTGCGGCTATTATGTTTTAAAATTCTGTGGCGGACAAGCGCGCAAAGAGAACTTGTGCTTGAAGTTTGATTCACGGCAAAGCTCTGCAAAAAACCGTCATAACACAATAAGGCTGCGCATTAAGGCTTTGTTTTGCAATATGGTGCAAACATTTGCCGCGCCAAAGTATGGCGGCAGGCGAAATGTAATTAACTTACAAAATGAGTGAGCTATATCAATGAGGCCGTCTGAAACATTGCTATAATAACGTTGTTTAATTACTCGTTTCAGGTAGCAATATGAGCGATTTGTATCCGGAGCAGATTCTGCAGGCAACGGTTGAAAAAGGCGTAGCGAAGGCAAAGGGGAGTGCTTTCACTTTAAGCATTTTGGGCTTTTTGGGCGGCATGTATATTTCGCTGGGCTATTTGGCCTATATCCGCGTAGTGGGCGGGATGCCGCACGATTGGGGCAGTTTGGCAGTGTTTGTCGGCGCGGCGGTGTTCCCCATCGGGCTGGTGTGCATTCTGATAGGCGGCGGTGAACTGATCACCGGCAATATGATGGTGGTGCCGGTGGCGTGGCTGGCGAAGCGGATTTCTCTGGCGCAATGGGGGCGGAACTGGCTGATTGTTACGCTGGCCAACCTTGCGGGCGCTTTTTTTGTCGCATGGTTTTTCGGCCATTATGTCGGCTTGACCGAAGGCGGAGTGTTGGAAAAAACCATTTCGGCGGCCGAGAGCAAAGTGGCTGCAGATTTCGGCCGCGCACTGGTGTCGGGCATAGGCTGCAACTGGATGGTGTGTATGGGCGTTTGGCTTTGCTACGGTGCGCACAGCTTTTCAGGCAAGATTCTGGGCATTTGGTTTCCGGTGATGATTTTTGTGTTAGTGGGCTTTCAGCACGTGGTGGCCAATATGTTTGTGATTCCCGCCGCGATTTGGGCGGGTGCCGATATTTCATGGGTGCAGTTCGGCTGGAACATGGTGTCGGTGTATTTGGGCAATGCTATCGGCGGTGCGGTGTTTGTGGGGGCGGTGTATTTCTACGCCTACCGCAGCAAGCTCGGTTTGAAGGCTTGAGCCCGTTTTAGAGGCCGTCTGAAACTTTCAGACGGCCTGCGGCCTTTGTAAACACACCAAATGCGGATGCAGTTCAAGGCGCAGCAGCGCAGGCATATCAGATAGACAGGCAAAGATAGATAGGCAAACGGGCGGGCAGCACACAACGCAGAAATACGCCGCAAATGGTGTTTTTACCAAAGTTCCAGCCTTGTTTTGTGTACAATAACGGCTTTACCGTTTAACCGTTTTCAGGCCGTCTGAAAACAAAAAAAGGATTGATTGATATGAATATCCGCATCGGACAGGGGTATGATGTCCACCAACTGACCGAAGGCCGCAAGCTGATTCTCGGCGGCGTGGCCATTCCGTTTGAAAAAGGGCTGCTCGGCCATTCGGATGCCGATGCGCTGCTGCACGCCGTTACCGATGCGCTGTTGGGCGCGGCGGGTTTGGGCGATATAGGCAGCCATTTTCCCGATACCGCCGCCGAGTTTGAAAATGCCGACAGCCGCGTGCTGCTGCGCGCAGCCTATCAAAGCGTGCAGGCGGCAGGCTGGCGGGTGGTGAATGTGGACAGCACCATTATCGCCCAGCAACCCAAGCTCGCCCCGCATATTCCTGCCATGCGCGCCAATCTCGCCGCCGATTTGGGTTTGGACGAAACAGCAGTAAATATCAAAGGCAAAACCAACGAAAAACTGGGCTATCTGGGAAGGCAGGAAGGCATAGCAGCGCAGGCCGCCGTGTTGTTGCAGGCCGTCTGAAAAAGCGGATACTGCGCGGTTGGGTAAAAACTGTTACCATGTTTGCAGACAGCAAACCAAAATCAAAACGGTATCAAGCGCAGAAGCCTCAGGGCAGCAACATCGTACGGAGCCGGTTCTGCCGCCGTTTCAGCGGCTTGCAAAGCCGTTTTCTTTGCACCGGGGCAGTGCCGTATCGTTTTTATTTTGGCTTATATAATGTTCAACCCGTTTCATTTCTGATGGAGAGAAACAGCATGGCATCACAAGACGAACTCAAACGCATGGCTGCCGAAAAAGCCGTAGAGCTTGTAAACGAAAACGAATATATCGGCATCGGCACCGGCACCACCGTTAATCTGTTTATCGAAGCGTTGGCAAAAAGCGGCAAAAAAATCAAAGGCGCCGTTTCCACCTCGAAAGGCACTTCGGAGATGCTGGCGCGTTACGAAATCCCCGAGGTGCAGATGAACGAAGTGTCGCACCTGTCGCTTTATATTGACGGCGCCGATGAGGTGAACCACTCGCTGCAAATGATTAAAGGCGGCGGCGGAGCGCATCTCAACGAAAAAATCGTGGCCAGCATTGCCGACAAATTCGTGTGTATTGCCGATGAAAGCAAATACGTTTCGCGTTTGGGCAAATTTCCGCTGCCGGTGGAAGTGATTCCGATGGCGCGTTCCATGGTTTCACGCAAATTGGTGGCTTTGGGCGGCCAGCCCGAGCTGCGCATGGGTTTCATCACCTTCAACGGGCACCAGATTGTCGATGTGTACGGCTTGAATATCACGCTGCCGGTTACGCTTGAAGACGAAATCAACAAAATCCCCGGTGTGGTGGAAAACGGCCTGTTCGCCCGAAATGCCGCAGATGTGCTGGTGTTGGGCACCAAAGAGGGCGCGAAAGTGATGGTGCCGGGCTAATCCGCAGCAACAGTTGCAACAAGGCCGTCTGAAAAACAAGGTTTCAGACGGCCTTATATATTGCGCGGCAACAATATTGCAACTTTTTCCGTTTTGCCGCACTTCTGATATTGCTCAATATCCAAGCTGTTTTACAGTTTTCATCTTTTGCGAAAAAGCGTAAGATTAACTTTGCTTTTTCTACAGTTTTCCTCCCACATTTCAGAAAGGTAGCATCATGTTTTTCGACAAAATCGAAGCCGCGCCGGCCGACCCGATTCTGGGTTTGGGCGAGGCATTCAAAGCCGAAACCCGCAGCGGCAAAGTGAACCTGGGCATCGGTGTATATAAAGACGCCCAAGGCAGAACCCCGATTGTGAAAGCCGTGAAAGAAGCAGAAAAACGCCTCTTGGAAACCGAAAACACCAAAAACTACCTCACCATAGACGGCGTGGCCGACTATAACGAGCAAACCCAAATGCTGCTCTTCGGCGCCGACAGCGAAATCATCGCTTCCAAACGCGCCAAAACCGCGCAAAGCTTGGGCGGTACCGGCGCACTGCGCGTAGCCGCCGAATTCATCAAACGCCAAACCGGCGCCAAAAACGTGTGGATTTCCGCGCCCACCTGGCCCAACCACAACGCCATTTTCAAAGCCGTGGGCATCAATATCCGCGATTACCGCTATTACGACAAAACCGCCCACTCTCTCGACTGGAGCGGCCTGATTGAAGATTTGGGCCGGGCCGAAGCGGGCGATGTGGTGCTGCTGCACGGCTGCTGCCACAACCCCACCGGCATCGACCCCACGCCCGAACAATGGGAAACTTTGGCCAAAATGTCGGCCGAAAAAGGCTGGCTGCCGCTGTTCGACTTCGCCTACCAGGGCTTTGCAGACGGCCTCGAAGAAGATGCCTACGGCCTGCGCGCCTTTGCCAAACTGAATAAAGAGCTGCTGGTGGCCAGCTCGTATTCCAAAAACTTCGGCATGTATAACGAACGCGTGGGCGCATTTACCATCACAGCTGCCGATGCCGAAACCGCCAACCGTGCCTTCAGCCAGGTGAAAGCCATCATCCGAACCCTGTATTCCAACCCCGCTTCACACGGCGGCACCACCGTGGCGATGGTGCTGAAAGACGAAGCCCTCAAAGCGCAATGGATTGCCGAACTTGACGAAATGCGCACACGCATCAAAGAAATGCGCCGGCAGTTTGTGGATTTGCTGCAAGAATACGGTGCTGGGCAGGATTTCAGCTTCATCGTGAAACAAAACGGCATGTTTTCGTTTTCGGGCTTAAGCCCCGAACAGGTTGACCGCCTGAAAGACGAATTTGCCATTTATGCCGTGCGCAGCGGCCGCATCAACGTGGCGGGCATCACCGCCGACAATATCCGCTATTTGTGCGAAAGCATTGTGAAAGTGCTGTAACGCGGTTTGAAACACACAAGGCCGTCTGAAACTTTTTCAGACGGCCTTTATATTACACCCCATAAAAAGGGGTACATTTTTACATTCTTTCTTTAAACCTACTACCCTGCCTACGGGTTTTCGCTCGGCAGTTCTGCTTCGCTGAGCGGCTCGATAAACCAAATGTTTTTGCAATAATCCTGAATTGAGCGGTCGGAAGAGAAATAGCCCATGTTGGCAATATTGATTAATGCCGAACGCCGCCATTTGGCCGGATTGCTGTAGTGTTTGTCGGCACGTTCCTGTGCTTCGATATAGCTGCGGAAATCGGCGGCAAGCTGGTAGTAGTCGCCAAAGCCGTGCATCACGTTGCTGTAGCGGCTGTGCTCTTCGGGCGAGAAGGTGCCGGTGGACACTTGTTTGATAACGCGGCGCAGGTCGCTGTCTTGCTCGAGATAAACAAACGGATCGTAGCCTTCGCGGCGCAGGGCTTCCACCTGCTCGACTGTGTTGCCGAAAATGAAGATGTTGTCTTCTCCCACTTTCTCGAGAATTTCTACATTGGCACCGTCAAGCGTGCCGATGGTGAGCGCGCCGTTGAGGGCGAATTTCATGTTGCCGGTGCCGGAGGCCTCGGTGCCTGCCAGTGAAATCTGCTCGGAAAGGTCGGCTGCTGGGATGATAATCTGCGCCAGGCTCACGCTGTAGTTGGGGATAAACACCACTTTGATTAAGTCGCGGATGCGTTTGTCGTTGTTGATCACCGCCGCCACATCGTTAATCAGGCGGATGATGCGCTTGGCCGCCACATAGGCCGATGCGGCTTTGCCGGCAAAGATAAACACGCGCGGCTGCCAGTTGGCATCGGGGTTTTCGAGAATTTTGTTGTAACGGTCGATGATGTGCATCACATTCAGGGCTTGGCGCTTGTATTCGTGGATGCGTTTGATCTGCACATCAAACATGGCCTGCGGATTAACCTTGATGCCCAGCTCTTTTTCGATGTAGTCGGCCAGGCGCTGCTTGTTGGCCTGCTTCACTTCGGCAAATTCTGCCTGCACTTCGGGGTCGTCCGCCAGCCCGTTGAGTTTGGCGAGGTGATCCAAATGCAGGCGCCAATCTTGCTCTCCGAGGGTTTTATCCAAAAACTTGGTCAGCGGGCGGTTGGCCACGGCAATCCAGCGGCGGGGGGTTACACCGTTGGTTACGTTGGTGAAGCGGTCGGGGAAAATTTTGGCGAAGTCGGCGAAAATCGAGGTTTTCATCAAATCGGAGTGGATTTTGGCCACGCCGTTCACGCGGTGGGAACCCACCACTGCCAGCCATGCCATGCGCACGCGGCGGCCGTTTTCTTCATCGATGATGGAAACACGGCGGATCAGGTTGGGGTCGGTTTTGCCGATGGCGCGCAACGCGTCCAAAAACTGCTCATTGATTTCAAAAATGATGTCGAGATGGCGCGGCAGCAGGCGGCCCATCAAATCTACCGGCCAGGTTTCCAACGCTTCGCTCATCAGGGTGTGGTTGGTATAGGAAAACACGCGGCAGCTGATGCCCCAGGCCTCTTCCCAATCCATGCTTTCTTCGTCCACCAAAATGCGCATCAGCTCGGGAATCGCCAAAACGGGGTGGGTGTCGTTGAGATGGATCACCACTTTGTCGGCCAGGTTTTTGAGGTTGGGGAAACGGCATTTGTGGCGGGCAATGATGTCTTGAATCGATGCCGACACCAAAAAATATTCCTGCTTCAGGCGCAGCTCCCGACCGCTGTCGGTGGAATCGTTGGGATAGAGCACGCGCGAGATGTTTTCGTCTTGGGTTTGTCCGCGCATGGCGGCGAAATAGTCGCCCTGGTTGAAATTGGCCAAGTCGAAAGTATCGCCCGCGTGCGCCGTCCACAGGCGCAGGGGGTTGGCCACGTTGCCGCCGTAGCCGGGAATCACTTCATCGTAGGCCAGCGCGGTGATGTGTTCGGCAGGTTCCCAATATTTGATGCTGCCGCTGCCGCACACCCGTCCGCCGAACGACACGGGATAACGTTTGGCAGGGCGGGCAAACTGCCACTGCATATCGTGATCCAGCCACAAATCGGGTTTTTCAATCTGCTGGCCGTCAACGATTTCCTGCTTGAACATACCGTATTGGTAGCGGATGCCGTAGCCCACGGCCGGAATGCGCAGCGTGGCCATCGAATCGAGAAAACAGGCGGCCAGCCGGCCCAGGCCGCCGTTGCCCAGGCCAGGGTCTTCTTCCTGCTCGCACACATCGGCAAAATCCAGCCCCAACTGCTCGAACGCTTCGTTAAACACATCATAAACGCCTTCGTTAATCAGCGAATTAACAAACGAGCGCCCCATCAGAAATTCCATCGAAAGATAATAAACCATGCGCTTGCCGTGGTCTTCGTGGCTGCGGCGGGTTTTCAGAAAACTCTCGGTAACCAGGTCGCGGGCAGCAAACATGGCGGCGTTGAGCCATTCCTGCGGGGTGGCGTTGCGGGGATCGACACCCAGAATAAAAATCAGCTTATACACAATGGCGCGGCGCACAAAATCGGCGTCGGGCTTGGGCATGGCATATTCGTATTCGGGCAGGGGGAGCTTGGAAATCATAAATCAAACCTTTTATATCAAAACTTAAATCATTGTTCCTGCGGGCAATTGTAAGGCCGTCTGAAACGCGCTGACAAATTTTCCCATATAAAAATGCCGATTATGCCCACCCGGCATTGAAACTGTTGGTAGTGGGCAACCGGCATTTCCGTTGTTTGGGCAAACCAACCCGTCAGCCCCGCAGGCTGCGGTAGCAGGCATCGTAGCTTTCGGCGGCTTTGTGCCAGCCGAAATCCTGCGCCATCGCCTGCCGCCGCACGGCCGGCCAGACACGCGGTTTGCGCCACAGTGAAAGCGCGTTTTCCAGCGCGCCGCCCAATGCGCCTGCGGTCGGCTCGTCAAACACAAAACCGGTGGCGGTTTTATTTTTCAGCGTTGCTTCATCGGTTTGAACCACGGTGTCGGCCAGCCCGCCGGTGCGGCGCACCAAGGGCAGCGTGCCGTATTTCAGGCCGTAGAGCTGGGTGAGGCCGCAAGGTTCGAAACGGCTGGGGATTAAAATAACATCACCGCCGCCTACCAATTGGTGCGCCAATTCTTCGTTATAGCCGATATACACGCCGACCTGCTGCGGATACTGCTCGGCCAGCCGCACAAATGCCTGCTCCAGCTCGGGCGCGCCGCTGCCGAGCAATACAAACTGCAAATCCGGGTTGGCGGGCAGCTTTTCGTGCAGCGATTCGAGCAGGAAATCTGCCCCTTTCTGCGGGGTAAGGCGCGACACCATCACGGTGAGCAGGGCTTTTTCATCAGCATTCAAACCGAAAAACTGCTGGAGGGCTTTTTTGCCCGCTTTTTTGCCCTGCATGGCTTTGGGGTGGAAAGGCTTGGGCAGTGCGGCATCGGTTTGCGGGTTCCAAACCGCATCGTCCACGCCGTTGAGCACGCCGCTCAAGCGGCCCTGCTGCCTGCGGGTATCCAGCAGCCCCGACAACCCGCCGCCGGCCGGCTCGCGGGTGATTTCATCGGCATAGGTGGGGCTGACAGTGGTAACGTGGCCGGCGTAAAACAGGCCGGCTTTCAAAAACGAAATCTGGCCGTGAAACTCCACGCCGTCCACATGGAACATCTCCCACGGCAGCCCGATTTCGCCCAAGTGTTTCGACTGAAACATGCCCTGATAGGCAATATTGTGGATGGTAAACACGCTCTTGATATAGGCGTTCCATGCGTTGAGATAGGCCGGCGCCAAACCGGCCTGCCAATCGTGCGCGTGAAGCACATCCGCCCTGCCCCACAAACCATCGAGGCCGGTGGCCACGGCAGCGGCCGCCCAGCCGAGTATGGCAAAGCGGATCACATTGTCGGCATAGTCGAAATAATGCTCGTTGTGGTAAGGGTTACCCGGGCGGTCGTAAAGATGCGGCGCATCAATCAGATACAGCCCCAGGCCGCGATAGTCGGCATAACGTATCTGCACGCTGCCGCCGAAGGTGTCGCGCACGGCCACCAAGGCGGCATCGGGCAGCACATCGCGCACATGGCGGTAATAAGGCAGGATAACGCGCACATCGTGCCCCTGCGCTTTCTGCGCAAACGGCAGCGAACCCAGCACATCGGCCAGCCCGCCGGTTTTGATCAGGGGGTAAAGCTCTGAAGCGGCATGTAGAATTTTCATAAACAGATTCCTAGAGATAAATTTTTAAAGCAGCGCGTATGGTTCAGACGGCCTGCGGTGCAATGCCTGCAAGCAGGCCGTCTGAAAGCTGCGGCCTTAGGGGCGGGTTCTGCCTGCTGACGCGGCATCAAGGCCGTCTGAACACGCTTAATATTGCTGCCCCTGCGGTGCGGTATGCGCCTTAGGCTGCCTTGCGGGCAGTTCGGCGGGGCAATGCGCTTTTTTCGGTTTTCAGACGGCCTGCGCTGAAAAGCCTGCAATCAGGCCGTTGGGGTGAAAACCGCATCAAGGCCGTCTGAAAATCCTATGTTCAGGCTGTGAAAATCACATCAGGCCGTCTGAACCCATGCCCGCCCTTTCAATGCGGCGTTCAAGCCGTCTGAAAGCCTGTACGCCTCAGGTGGGTTTGTCAGGCCTGCGGGTGCGGTATGGCAGCCGTCTGAACTGCTGCCTGCCTTGGAAAGGCCGCTGCTCTTGCGGTGCATCTGAACACCCATCAGCCCTTGCGGCGCAGCATTCAGCTTCGGGCTGCCGTTTGGGCGGCTCGGCAGGCTGCGCGGTTTTTTCGGTTTGTGTTCAGACGGCCTGCGCTGAAAAGCCTGCAATCAGGCCGTTGGGGTGAAAACCGCATCAAGGCCGTCTGAACCCATGCCCGCCCTTTCAATGCTGTGTTGCGCCTTGCAGCGTTAAGGCCGTCTGAAAGCGGCGGCACAGGGTATTGCCGTCTGTGCCGCCTGCCGGCAGGTGCGGTTATGCCCGCTCCAGCATGGCAGGTGTTACCAGCACAACGTTGCCGCCGGAGCTGATGCGGAAGCGTTCGGCATCTTCTTCGCGGTTTACGCCGATAACGGTGTTGTCGGGTATCACGCAGTTGCGCTCGATGATGCAGTTTTTCAGACGGCAGTTTCTGCCGATATGCACGCCCGGCAGTATCACGGCCGAATCAATCACCGAACCGCTGTTTACGGTTACGCGGTCGAATAAAACCGATGAGGTGATTTGGGCATCGGTGATCAGGCAGCCGCCGCCCACCAGAGAGTTGTCGAGCGTGCGGCAGTCGGTGTTTTTATAGAAAAACTTGGCCGGCATCGGCTGGGTGGGCAGGCCGATAACCGGCCAGTTGCGGTCGAACAGGTTGAGCTGCGGGTGTTCGGTAACCAAGTCCATATGGGCGCGCCAGTAGCTGTCGAGCGTGCCGACATCGCGCCAGTAGATGCTGCCCTCGGCGTTGCGCCCCATGCACGAACGCTCGAACGGGTGGGCGTAAAGCACACCGTCTTCAAGTGCGCGCGGGATGATGTCTTTGCCGAAATCGTGGTGGGTGTGTTCGTTTACCACTTCTTCTTCGAGCGTTTGGTAGAGATAGTCGGCATCAAACACATAAATGCCCATCGAGGCGAGCGAGTGGTCGGGCTTTTCGCGCATGGCCGGCGGGTTTTCGGGCTTTTCGACAAATTCCTGCACCTTGAGGTTTTCGTTCACGGCCATAATGCCGAATTCTTTGGCTTCGCTGCGTTTCACTTCGATGCAGCCCACCGTGCATTTGGCACTGCTGTAGATATGGTCGCGCAGCATCTGCATATAGTCCATTTTATAGATGTGGTCGCCGGCAAGTATCAGCACGTATTTGGGTTTGTAGTGCTCTTTCATAATCGGCACGTTCTGCCACACGGCATCGGCGGTGCCTCGGTACCACATGCTTTCGTCTATCTGCTGGCGCGCGGGCAGCATATCGACAAACTGTCCGCGTTCGCGCGGCATAAACGACCAGGCGTGCTGAAGGTGGCGCAGCAGCGAGTGGGCTTCGTATTGGGTGATCACGCCGATTTTGAGCAGGTTGGAGTTCAAACAGTTCGACAAAGTGAAGTCGATGATGCGCCAGTTGCCGCCGAAATAAACGGCAGGCTTGGAGCGGCGGTCGGTCATTTCGTGCAGGCGCGAACCGCGCCCGCCGGCCAGAATCAATACCAGGGTGCTTTTGGCAATGTCGGTGTTGTGCAGCATACGCTCAGGCTCGTAAGACAGGGGTTTTTCTTTGTGGTTGCTCATAGAGGCTCTCCAATGCGTGAAAAAATCCAAATGCCCATATCGGCTACGGTGCATTCGGGCGGGGAAACTTCGGCCTGCGAGGGGGCGAGGCGGCAGCCCCAACCGCCATCGGGCAGGCGGTAGGTTTGCGGGCTGCGCTTGGCGTTCACCAGCAGCAGCCACCTGTTGTCTATCAATATCTGCATCGATTTGGTTTCGCGGTTTTCCCAATCGCGGCCGTCCATATCGCGGCCGTCTGAAGCCAGCCAGCGCACGCGCTCTGCGCTCCACCATACGTCTTCGTTCAGCAGGCCGGTTTCGCGGCGCAGCGCCAGCAGGTTTTGCACATAGCGTTCCAAATCTTCATCGCGCGATGCCCAATCGATCCAGGTGGTTTCGTTATCCTGGCAATAGCCGTTGTTGTTGCCCCTCTGGCTGTTGCCGGATTCATCGCCGCCCAGCAGCATGGGCGTGCCGTTGGCCAGCAGCAGCGAAGCCAGCAGGGCTTTGGCGGTGTATGCCCTGGCCCGAACAACGGCAGCATCATCGGTTTCGCCTTCTATGCCGTGGTTCCAGCTCAGATTGTGGCTGTGGCCGTCGCGGTTGCCTTCGCCGTTGGCTTCGTTGTGTTTGTGGTTGTAGCTGAGCAGATCGCACAGGGTGAAACCATCGTGGGCGGTGATAAAGTTCACGCCTGCCGAGGGGCGTTTGCCGCTGTGTTGAAAAATGTCGGAAGAGCCGGCCAGCCGCTCGGCAAATGCGCCGAGATTGCCGCTTTCGTGCACCCAAAACGCGCGCATATCATCGCGGAAACGGTCGTTCCATTCGGCAAACGGGTAGGGAAACTGCCCCAACCGGTAGCCCCCGGCGCCGATGTCCCACGGCTCGGCAATCAGTTTGCGCCCCGCCAAAACGGGGTCTTGCGCCAGCGCCTGGAAAAACCGCCCGTGTGAGTGGAAATCCGGTTCGCGCCCCAACACCGTGCCCAAATCGAAGCGGAAACCATCGATGTGGAACGCTTCCACCCAATAGCGCAGGCTGTCCATCACCCAGCGGGTAACGTGGGTTTGCGACACTTGCAGGGTGTTGCCGCAGCCCGTCCAGTTGCAGTATCCGTTACAGGTCATCCAATACCATGCGGGGTTGTCGATGCCGCGCTGGCACAGCATCAGCCCGGTTTCCAGATCCTGCTCGGCGGTGTGGTTGTAAACCACGTCTAAAATCACTTCGATGCCGGCCGCGTGCAGGGCTCTGACGGCGCGGCGCAGCTCATCGGCGGCATTTTGCGGGTCGGCGGCATAGCGCGGTTCAACGGCAAAATGCGAATAGGTGTTGTAGCCCCAATAATTCACCAAACCGCGTTTTTGCAGGTGGAATTCATCGAGATGCAGGTGCACGGGCAGCAACTCCACGGCGGTGATGCCCAAATCTTTCAGACGGCCTATTACCCGTTTATCGGCCAGTGCGGCATAGGTGCCGGCATCGGGCAGGCCGGGCATCAGTTTGGTGAGGCCTTTGGCATGGGCTTCATAAATCACCGTTTGCGCCCACGACACATCGGGGAAGGCATCGCCCTGCCAATCGAACCCGCCCTCGCCCGTTACCACGCTTTTGGGCGCAACGGCGGTATTGTCGCGCGCATCGTCATAACGGAACCATGCCGACTCTGCTTCGCTGCGGTAGTGCGCGGTGCCTGCCACCGCTTTCGCATAGGGGTCGAGCAACAGTTTCTGCGGGTTGAAAAACAGCCCCGATGACGCATCGGCAGCACCGTGCACGCGGTAACCGTAACGCTGCCCTTCTCCCACGCCTTCGGCAAAACCGTGCCAGATATGGCCGCTGCGGGCAGGCAGCGGCAGACGGGTTTCGCCGCCGTGTTCGTCAAACAGGCAAAGCTCTACCTTGCTTGCGTGTGAAGAAAACAGCGCGAAATTGGTGCCGTCTGCCTTAAGGCTTGCGCCCATCGGATAAGGCAGGCCGTCTGAAAGAGTACAAACAGATTGCGTATGGTTCATTTCTATACCGTTTCGGATAAACCGTGCTGTCTTGTTTCAGACAACTTAAATGTTTTTCAAGCTGTTTTTCAGGCCGTCTGAAAAGCCTGCTGCAAGCCGGATATTATCTGCCGCCGTTGGCAGCAATGCCTTTCGGCTCCTCGGGCTTGCGCAATCCCGTAAGCCGTTCGGACGGCGCATCGATATCGACACGGGCATAGGCAGTGCCTGCAAAATCTTTGCCCGCGCTGCCCGATAACGCTGCGGTGATGGTGTGGTTCATGGTGTTTTCCTTATTGATTGCGGCAGTTATGTTTCAGACGGCCTCAAAGGCTTGGCAGGCCGTCTGAAAGAAAAAAACGGTTCATCTGAAACCCGCATTATTTCTCCAACGCCGGTCAAACCGCAGCCGGCGGCGGCCGGTATTTTCAGACGGCTTCAAGGCTTGGCAGGCCGTCTGAAAGGACGAAAGCGGTTAGCCTGAGCCCGCATTATTTCTCCAATACCAGCCAAACCGTGGCCAGCGGCGGCAGGGTCAGGCTCAGCGACTGCGCCCTGCCGTGCGATGCGGCGGCTTCGGTGCGGACGATCCCGCCCTCGGCCGTGCAAACGCCGCTGCCTTGGTATGGCAGGCCGTCTGAATTCATCACTTCGCGGTAGGTGCCGGCTTCGTTTACGCCGATGCGGTAGTGTTCGCGCACCACGGGGGTGAAGTTGCTCACCACTATCAAGCGGTTGCCTTCGCGGTCGCGCCGCTCGAAAGCAAACACGGAATGGTTGCCGTCATCTGCCACCAGCCACTCGAAGCCTTCGGGCCATTGGTCGAGCTGGTAAAGCGGCGCGTGGCTGCGGTAGGTGTGGTTGAGATCGCGCACACAATCCTGCACGCCTTTGTGCCACAGGCCGCCGTGGGCTTCTTCGAGCAGAAACCAATCGAGCGGTTCGTTGTAGTTCCATTCGCGGCCCTGGGCAAATTCGCCGCCCATAAACAGCAGTTTCTTGCCGGGATAACCCCACATAAAGCCGTAGTAGGCGCGCAGGTTGGCAAACTTCTGCCAGGCATCGCCGGGCATTTTGGCCAGCAGCGAGCCTTTGCCGTGCACCACTTCATCGTGCGAGAGCGGCAAGACAAAGTTTTCGCTGTATTGGTACATCATGCCGAACGTCATCAGATTATGATGGTATTTGCGGTTGATCGGGTCTTCTTTCATGTAGCGCAGGGTATCGTTCATCCAGCCCATGTTCCATTTGTATTGGAAATTCAAGCCTTCGGCGCGGGTAACGTTGGCAAACGAGGTGGATTCTTCGGCGATTTCGGCGGCGGCGGGCGTTTCGCGCTGCAACATGGTGTTGGTGTCGCGCAGAAAGTTGATGGCTTCGAGGTTTTCGCGGCCGCCGTATCGGTTGGGTATCCATTCGCCTTCTTTGCGCGAATAGTCGCGGTAAATCATCGAGGCCACGGCATCCACGCGCAGGCCGTCAAAGCCGAACCGCTCTATCCAGTATAGCGCGTTGCCTTGCAGGTAGTTTTTCACTTCGGTGCGGCCGAAGTTGTAAATCAGGGTGTTCCAGTCTTGATGGTAGCCTTCGCGCGGGTCGGCGTGTTCATACAGCGGCGTGCCGTCAAAATGGTTGAGACCGTGGTCGTCAACGGGAAAATGCCCCACCACCCAGTCGAGTATCACACCTATGCCTTCATTGTGGGCGGCCTGCACCAGCGCCTGAAGCTGCTGCGGCGAGCCGAAGCGGCTGGTGGGCGAATAAAGGCCGGTGGCCTGATAGCCCCAAGAGCCGTCAAACGGGTATTCCGACACGGGCAGAAGCTCGATATGGGTAAAGCCCATGTCTTTCACATAGGCCACCAGCTCGATAGCGAGGTCTTCATAAGTGAGCCAGAAGTTGTTTTCGAGGTTGCGCCGCCACGAGCCCAAATGCACTTCGTAAATGCTGATGGGGCTGTCGATGGCGTTGGCTTGGCGGCGGAACGCGGGCTCGGGCATTTTTTCGGGCAGGCCGCGCACCACCGAGGCAGTGGTGGGGCGCAGCTCCGAGGCAAAGGCAAACGGGTCGGCCTTTTGGCGCACATTGCCTGCGGCATCGCGTATTTCGAATTTATACAGGGCATTGAACGGCACGGCAGGGATAAAGATTTCCCAAATGCCGCTGGCGGCGTGGCGGCGCATCACATGGCGGCGGCCGTCCCAATTGTTAAACTCGCCGATCACCGAAACGCGCTGCGCGTTGGGCGCCCACACGGCGAAATTCACGCCGGCCACACCGTCAAATTCGGCCAAATGCGCGCCCAGGGCTTCATAAGGGCGCAGATGGGTGCCTTCGGTGAGCAGCCATTGGTCGATTTCCTGCAAATGCGGGCCGTAGCGGTAGGGGTCTTCGATTTTTTCAGACGGCCGCTCTGCGCTATATTGCACGCTCAAGGCATAATCGGGCGCGCCCTCGCGCAGCACGGCGGCGAAAAAGCCCCGATTGTCGAGTTTTTCGGCCGCCGCAATCAGCTTGCCGCTGCCGCGTTCCACAATATCCACCGCCAACGCATCGGGCACCAGGCAGCGCACCACTTCGCCGCTGTCCGGCAGCCTGTGCCTGCCCAGATAGGCAAACGGGTTGCCGTGGGTGGCGCAAAACAGGCTGTCGATGGTGCCGCGCTCTTGATCATCGAGCGGCGGATAGGTTTGGGTTTGGCTGTTTTTTCTCATACGGACCTCGTTGAGCATGGCGAGCTGCTGCTCGATGAAAGGGTGTTTGGAAAAGGCTTCGAGAGGCTGAGGCAGTTTGCGCGCCCAGTTGGGATAGCCTTCGGCGATGCCCGGCACGTTGAAATTTTCGGTCATGCCCAGCAGGTTTTCGATTTGCACCGCATAAAGTATGCAGCGGCTCTCGGCGCCGAAACGGTGCACGGCATGAATCATCGCGGCATCTGCCTGTTCAGACGGCCGGTATCCGCAAGGCAGACAGTGTGTTGCTTTCAGCGCGCGGATTAAATCTTCTTTATCGTGCCCGCGCTGCTGCAAGGCCGTCTGAAAAGCAGTTTCGTCCGGCAGCGCGCCCAGGGCATACATAGTTTGCAAATCGCTGCCCGCCCACCAGCCCGCCAGCGGGGCCACGTCGTGGGTGCTGGTAACGCACAACGCCTGCTGCGGGTAATGCTCGGGCAGCTCGAAGCCGTGGTCGCGGCGGCTGAAATACATCACCTTGTATGAAAAAATGCGGTAACGCTCGAGCAGGCGGCGGGTGTCGTCCGGCACGGTGCCCAAATCTTCGCCCACCACCACACAGCGGTTGCGGTGGCTTTCGAGCGCGAGAACGGCAAACAGGATTTCCTGCGGATAATGCACATAGGCACCGTTTGCTGCCGGCGCGCGCAGCGGCTCTTTACCGTGCGCCGCACCACTTCCACCGCCGTGCGCCAAACTGCCCGCATCCACGCCGGCGGCCTGCTGCGGCACCACCCACCACAAACGGTTGAGCGACATCACATGGTCTATGCGCAACACGCCGCAATGGCGCATGTTCTCGCGAAGCACGGCAATAAATTCGCGGCAGCCGCTGCGGCGCATTACCACGGGGTGCCACGGCGGCAGGTTCCAATTCTGCCCCAACGGCCCCAGCGGGTCGGGCGGCGCGCCCACCGACATTTCCATGCAGTATTGGTTGCGTTTGAGCCAGGTGTCGGCTCCGCCGCGCGCCGCGCCCACGGCCAAATCGCCGTAAAGGCCGAGCCGCACGCCGTGTTGCGCCGCCGCTTCTTCGGCCTGCCGCAGCTGCACGGCGCACAACCATTGCAGCCATTGGTAAAAACGGATTTCGCCCGCGTGCGCCTCTGCAAACGCCTGCACCGCTGCACTTTGCGGCAGATGAAATTCAGACGGCCACGCCCTCCAGCCGCGCTCCCCGCCCGCGCCGCCGTAATGTTGGTCTAAGGCCTCAAACAGGGCAAAGCCGTGAAGCGCTCCGCCTTTTTCTTCTGCAAACTGCTCAAAGGCCGTCTGAAAAGGCTGCGCGGCGCGGCTTGTGCTTTTTTCAAAGTCGGCAAACACCAGCAGCAGCGCTTCTTTTTTCAACGCCCACACCGCCGCATAATCCACCGTTTCCGCCGCGCGCACCGCTTCAATGCGGCTTTGCACCTCGGGATTTTCCAGCCACTTGCGCGCTTTGCGGGCAAAACGATATCCGCCGATGATGCCGCCCACATCGAGATACACGGCATTCAGCCACAGGCGCGATGACGGGCTGTAGGGGCTGGCGAAATCCGGCCGCGAAGTAAACAGCGCGTGCAGCGGGTTGATGCCGATAAAATCCAAGCCGCGCCCGCCGCAGAAAGCCGCCAGCCGCGCCAAATCGCCGAAATCGCCCACGCCCCAGTTATGCGCCGAGCGCAGGCTGTAAAGCTGCACGGCCAATCCGTTCATGCGCCCGCCGCCTGCCGTTTCAGGCGGCCGGTAGGCGTGTTCGGGCGCGGCCACCACTAAAACGCGGTGTTTCAGACGGCCTTTGCGAACCGTTAAACGGTAATAGCCGCTCTCTAACGCCGATAAAAAAACAGCAGACCGGCGGCCGTCTGAATCCGATGCCGTAACCGTCTGCTGCTCATCATATTCGTTGGTTAAAGAGTAGCCGCTGTAATTTTCGAAACCCGGCGGCAAAACAATCTCGGCAGGCTGCCGCGCCGTTACCGCCGCCACATCGTCAAACTCCCCCTCCGGCACACCTGTTTCCAAGCGCGCAAGCAACGCTTCCAGCACCGCTTCTTCAGCCGGGTGGTAAACGCCGTTGATGTCGTGGTAGCCCGCAGCCACCCCGCAACGGGCGGCACGCTCAAAAACCGAGTGATTGCTCATATTCATTAATATATTGTTTGTGAAGTTAATTTTTTGTTTAGTGCAGCTTGGGCAATAGTAATATAAATCTGCCGTTTTGTCGTAGGTAATTTCGTGTAGCAAGCGGATTAACTGATATAGGCCAAATCCAACACAGCCGCCTGAATCTGAAAACGTTTTCAAGGTTAATACCGGTTAACCCGCATACGCGTATTATTTAAAGAAATTAACCTGATTGCACAATCAGCGCGCCTGTTGCCATATTGTTTTACCGGCTGCAAACCCTATGTGCAAAAGCGTTGCCAAAAGTGCGGGTAACGCTTTTTTGTCGGGAAAATCCAGAGGGCGGCAAAACCGCCAAGCCGTTATTTCAGCCGTGGCGGCCGCAACACTGCCCGGGAATCTCTGCAAAACCCTCAAAAGTTTATCTGCCGTTATCGGCCCGGCAAGTCCGCTATGCTGCCCGCACGGGCAGGCTTGCCGGGCCGATAACGGAATTCAGCCATTTCAAACGGCCTCACAATAGTTTTGCCAAGACTCCAACCGATAAAGCCTTAACTGCCTTTGGGCTTTCAAACGGCCGCCGCTCCGCCGCGTGCCGGCTCTCAGCCCAAAATATGCTAAGGCCGTCTGAAAAATATTTTCAGACGGCCTTTGTTTTCAGAAATGCCTGCAGGGCTTTTCCCAAACTGAAATTCAAAAACAAAATTCAAAGCTGAAAAACGCTGAAACCGCCGTTATCTGCTTGGCGGTTCTGCCGCGCCACCCTCGATGTTCTCCGGCGTTTCGCTGCCCTGCTCCGGTGCGGTTTCCAAAAACTCGTCCACCCCGCGCCCGCAGCGGGTTTTCTTTTCGTTGAGTGTGGCTTTGAGCAAAGCATCGTTCTGCGGCAGCGCGGCGCGTTCGGCTTCGTGGTGCCACAAGTGGTAGGCTGCACCGCCGAATTTGAGGTTGTGCCGCTTCATGCCGCTATGGTAGCAGCGGGCGGCAAATTCGCTGTCTTCCCGCCCCCAGCCGACAAAATCGTTGTTGAATCCGTTCACGGCCAGCGCATCATCGCGGAAGAAACCCATATTGCAGCTTTTGATGCCTTTGTGCCCGCGGTTGCCGCGCCCGGCCAGCAGCTTCGACAATTTGGGCAGCCGCAGCGCGGAAAGGCGTTTTTTGATACCGCTGCTGTAAAACGACAAATCGGGCAGCGGCAGCAGGCGCTCGGCCAGAATTTCTTCGGTGCGCTGCCGGGAAACCAGCACGCGCGTGCCCTGAATCAAGCGGCCTTTGCGGGCAACGGCGGCATGGTCGGCGATAAACGAAGGGTCGAGCACCATATCGCCATCGATGATAATCAGGTAGTCGGACGAAGCGGCGGCAATGGCGCGGTTGCGCGCCCGGGCAGCGCGGAAGCCTTCGTCTTTCTGCCAGGCGTGTTTGACCGTTACCGGGCTGGTTTGGGCGAATCTGCCCACCACTTCGGTGGTGCGGCGGTCGGAGCCGTCGTCGGCGATGATGATTTCCTGCGGCAGGCGGGTTTGCGCGAGGGCGGATTTCAACACCAGTGCCAGTGCATCGGGGCGGTTGTAGGTGGTGACAATCAGCGACACGCTCATATTGCGGTTGTGTTCGTAGAGTTTGATATATTTGTAATACGAACCCTGGGCGTTGGCGGCGGAAATCATCAGGCCGTCTGCGCCGTAGAAAATGCCCCGTTTCAGAAAATAGTTTTTCAGAAACGCCGTGCCGCCGTGCAGCAGGGCTTTGAACACGGAAGAAGTTTTGCGGTAGCGGTTTTCTTCGGCATAAAGCGTGCTGTATTGCTGCATTTTCTGAATCAGCCCTTCGGCGTTTTGAAACGAATAATGTTTCAGACGGCCTTTGAGCGAGCGCAGGTGGTTTTGCTGCCCGATTTGCAGCGATTCGTGTACGCGCCGGTTGTTGAAACCGGCATAGTTGCGGTGGTAGAGGCGCGGCAGAATATCGGGATACCAGCCGCAGGCTTTGATCAGGCGGCCGTTATAGTGGTTGAGGCGCGAAAGGGTGTAAACGGTGTTGGGGTCGTTGTGCTCCACCGCCGCGCGTATGCTTTCGATTAATTCACGATCGGGCACTTCATCGCTGTCGATGCTGAAAATCCAGGGGTGTTTGGCCAGGGAGGCAGCCAGGTTTTTCATGGGGCCGAAACCGGTGAACCCGTGTTTGCACACGCGCACGTTGGCAAACCCTGCCGCAATTTCAAGCGTGCGGTCGGCCGAGCCGTTGTCCAGCAGCAATACTTCGTCAAAATCGGCCAGCGCGGCAAGCACTTCGGCCAGATAACGTTCGGAATTTTTAACCAGCATGGTTGCGCTGGCGGGTATTTTTTGTGTCGGCATAATCAAACCATTGCAGGCCGTCTGAAAACTTTTCAGACGGCATCTGTTGTGATGAATGTTGCTTGGCACCGGGCAAACTGTAGTGAATCGGCTTTGTGCCGGCACCGGGCAGGCCGCAGGAAATAATCAAAGTTGTACGAAACCGGCTCTATCGCCGCTTCGGCCGCCGGCCAAACCGTTTTCTTCGAAGCGGAGGCGCGGCAACGGAAATAAAGCGGCTTCACCACCAACCGGAGCGAAAAAACGCGCCGCCCGTTTCGTTCACCCGCTATATTTTTCCGACAGCCACGCCAGCGCCTGTTTGGCGGCTTGCTGCTCGGCGGTGCGGCGGCTGCCGGCTTTGGCGGTGGTGATGCAGCCCAGCTCGCCCAAATCGCAGGAAACGGTAAATTCAGTGTGGCAGCCCTCGCCGTGCTGCGCTTCGATGCGGTATTTCGGCAGAGCCAGACGGCGCGCCTGCAAGGTTTCCTGCAACAGGGTTTTGGCATCTTTGCCGCCCTGCCCTTCGGCATCGGCACCGGTCACCCGCTGCGCAAACAGGCGGCGCACGGTTTGCTCGGCGGTGTTGAAACCGGCATCGAAACTGATGGCGGCAAATATGGCCTCCAGCGCATCGGCCAGAATCGAAGGCCGGTTGAAACCGCCGCTTTTGAGTTCGCCCGACCCCAGAAACAGCGCCCCGCCCACATTCAGCGAAACGGCAACGCCAGCCAATGTTTCTTGGTTGACCAGATTGGCGCGCATACGCGAAAGGCGGCCTTCGGGCAGCTCGGGAAAGGTTTCAAACAGCATTTTGGCAACGGTGTAGTTGAGTATGGCATCACCAACAAACTCGAAACGCTCGTTGTTGCGTGAGGAAAAACTGCGGTGGGTGAGCGCCTGCTCCAGCAGCTCGGGGCGTTGGAAAGTGTGGCCGAGCCGCTGCTGCAACTGTTGCAGCGCAGGCTGTTTGACGGGGTCGGGCTTCATGGGGTTCTTTCGTTTTCTTCAGCCCGAATGCTTTTCCACACTTTAATAAAAGAATCAAAACGAAAATGCAGAAAAGGTTTAAGGCTGGTTAATCGTTACCGGCTGGAGATATTTCGGACGGCTTTGCATAAAGGCAGATATTTTTACCATACAAAAGCTTCAGGCCGTCTGAAACGCTGATGGTTTTCAAACGGCCTGCTATTGTATAACAAATGTTTATTTGCCCAAAGCGGCCAACACTTGCGCCTTCACGGCTTCAACGGCCTGTGTGCCGTCCACTTTGATGTATTTTGGCGCGCGCTCGCCGGTGATTTGGCTGTAAAAACCGATTAATACGGCGGTTTGCCCGTGATACACCTCAAGGCGTTTTTTCACCGTTTCTTCTTTATCATCATCGCGCTGGATTAAATCTTCGCCGGTTACATCGTCTTTGCCCTCGGTTTTCGGCGGATTGAACGCAATATGGTAGGTGCGGCCGGAGGGCAGATGCACGCGGCGGCCGCTCATGCGGTTTACAATCACCGCATCGGGCACATCGATTTCCACCACCGCGTCCAAATCCACGCCCGCCTCCACCATTGCTTCGGCCTGCGCCAGCGTGCGCGGAAAGCCGTCAAACAGAAAACCGTTTTTGCAGTCGCCCTGGGCGATGCGCTCTTTCACCATGCCGATGATGATATCGTCCCGCACCAGGCCGCCTTCATCGATGATTTTTTTCGCTTCCAAACCCAAAGGCGTGCCGGCCTTAATCGCCGCACGCAGCATATCGCCGGTGGAAATCTGCGGAATGCCGAAAGCGGCGGTGATAAATTGCGCCTGCGTGCCTTTGCCCGCACCCGGTGCGCCAAGCAGTAATACTTTCATGTGTGTTCCTTCAAACAAGTTGGTATGGCGGATAACCTTACTCCGGCGCAAAGCGGCAGGCCGCAGGCAGTATGCAGAAATCCGACCGCAGGCTGCCGCGCCGCATCAAAGCAAGTTTATCTGCCATAGGGGCAGAAATATTGCGGTATCTATCTTAATATGGTTGGCCGGTTGTGGAAAGGCCGTCTGAAAAGCAGATGAAAACTTTTTCGGGCAGGGGCGATTTATGCGATAATCTGCCCGAAATTTCCAACCGACATTCCACACGAGAACATCATGGCAGACGAAAAAAACAAATCCGAAAAAAACAAACCCGATGATAAAAGCAAAGCCCTTGCCGCCGCGCTGGCGCAGATCGAAAAAAGCTTCGGCAAAGGCTCCATCATGAAGATGGACGGCAGCCATCAAGACGAAAACCTGGAAGTGATTTCCACCGGCTCGCTCGGTTTGGATTTGGCCTTGGGTGTGGGCGGCCTGCCGCGCGGCCGTATCGTTGAAATCTTCGGCCCCGAATCTTCGGGCAAAACCACGCTGTGTTTGGAAGCCATCGCCCAATGCCAGAAAAACGGCAATATCTGCGCCTTTATCGATGCCGAACACGCCTTCGATCCGGTTTATGCGCGCAAACTCGGCGTAAAAGTGGAAGAGCTGTATCTCTCGCAGCCCGACACCGGCGAGCAGGCGCTGGAAATCTGCGACACACTGGTGCGCAGCGGCGGCCTGGATATGGTGGTGGTGGATTCGGTTGCCGCGCTGGTGCCCAAAGCCGAAATCGAGGGCGAAATGGGCGACAGCCATG
Organism: Neisseria sp. 19428wB4_WF04; assembly: GCF_015235335.1. NCBI lineage: Bacteria > Pseudomonadati > Pseudomonadota > Betaproteobacteria > Neisseriales > Neisseriaceae > Neisseria > Neisseria sp. 19428wB4_WF04. The sequence continues at coordinate 77,301 of NZ_JADGLG010000001.1, read as the reverse complement.
TCGGCCTGCAGGCCCGCCTGATGAGCCAGGCATTGCGCAAACTCACCGGCCACATCAAAAAAACCAACACGCTGGTGGTGTTTATCAACCAAATCCGCATGAAAATCGGCGTGATGTTCGGCAGCCCCGAAACCACCACCGGCGGCAACGCCCTCAAATTCTACGCTTCCGTGCGCCTCGATATCCGCCGCACCGGCCAGATTAAAAAAGGCGATGATGTGTTGGGCAACGAAACCAAAGTGAAAGTGATTAAAAACAAAGTCGCCCCGCCTTTCCGCCAAGCCGAATTCGATATCCTCTACGGCGAGGGCATCAGTTGGGAAGGCGAACTTGTGGATTTGGGCGTGAAATACGGCATTGTTGAAAAATCCGGCGCATGGTATGCCTACAACGGCGCCAAAATCGGCCAGGGCAAAGACAATGTGCGCGTGTGGCTGAAAGAAAACCCCGCAGTTGCCGATGAAATCGATGCCGCAATCCGCACCAAAGCGGGCACCAACGTGCAGATTACCGAAGGCAGGCTCGATGAAACCGATGGCGACGCGCCCGAAGAATAAGCCGCCGACTGCAATCAAGCAGGCCGTCTGAAACCGTTTTCAGACGGCCTTTCCCCACCCGAACCCCTGAAAACTGCTATACTCCGTGCATTTTCCCGCGCCGGGTTCCGCAGCGGATTGCGTGGAACCAAACCAAGCGGCGCACCGCAGGCCACACCGGTATGCAACCGCACGGCTGCCGCACCTGCGGCCGATAAACTGCCGCAGCGAACCCGCTTATTTCCGCTGCAACAGCAAGCCGCAGGCAATACAAAACCTAACCGCCTCCGCCCCGGCAGCCGGCAAACCGCTCTCTTTGAGCCAAAGCAGATTCACCACAAACAGATCCGTTCTGCATCAGTGCCCGATTCAATCCACCAAGGCCGTCTGAAACATGATTAGCAAACAAGAATACCAAGCCCAAGCCGCCGCAGGCTACAACCGAATCCCGCTGGTGCAGGAGCTTTTGGCCGATCTCGACACCCCCCTGTCGCTTTATCTCAAACTCGCCAACCGGCCCTACACCTACCTGCTCGAATCGGTGGTGGGCGGCGAACGTTTCGGCCGCTATTCCTTTATCGGCCTGCCCTGCCGCACTTATCTCAAAGCATCGGGCAAACACGTTGATGTGTATCACAACGGCGAAATCACCGAACAGTTTGACGGCAACCCGCTGCCTTTCATCGAAGCCTTCCACGCGCGCTTCAAAACACCCGAAATCCCCGGCCTGCCCCGCTTCACCGGCGGCCTGGTCGGCTATTTCGGCTATGAAACCATCTACCACTTCGAACATTTCGCCCACCGCTTTCAAAACAGCGGCAAGCCCGACACCATCGGCACACCCGATATTTTATTGATGCTCTCGCAAGAGCTGGCCGTGATCGACAATCTTTCCGGCAAAATCTACTTAATCGTGTATGCCGACCCCGCAGAACGCAACGGCTACGAAACCGCGCGCGCGCGGCTGGAAGAGCTGCGCACCCGCCTGCGCCAAAGCTGCGCCATCCCACTCTCGCTGGGCAGCCGGAAAACCGAGCCGCAGCATGAAACCGGCAAAGCGCGTTATCAAGAATATGTGCGCAAAATCCGCCGGTATATTCTCGATGGCGACTGTATGCAGGTGGTGCCCAGCCAGCGCATGAAGCTCGAATTTCGCGACAACCCGCTCAGCCTCTACCGCGCCCTGCGCACGCTCAACCCCTCACCCTATCTGTTTTACTACGATTTCGGCGATTTCCACATCGTTGGCTCCTCGCCCGAAATTCTGGTGCGCCGCGAGCGCGGCAACGTTATCGTGCGCCCGATTGCCGGCACGCGGCTGCGCGGCAAAACCCCGGCCGAAGATGCCGCCAACGAACAAGAACTGCTCGGCGACGCCAAAGAAATTGCCGAGCATGTGATGCTGATTGATTTGGGGCGCAACGATGTGGGGCGCATCAGCCAAACCGGCCGAGTGTCGGTTACCGAAAAAATGACGGTAGAACACTATTCGCACGTGATGCACATCGTATCCAACATAGAAGGCCGTCTGAAAGACAACACCGCCAATATGGATATTCTGGCGGCCACCTTTCCGGCGGGCACGCTCTCCGGCGCGCCCAAAGTGCGCGCGCTGGAAATCATTGAAGAACTGGAGCCCGCCAAACGCTGCATCTACGGCGGTGCGGCCGGCTGCTGGGGGTTTAACAACGATATGGACTTGGCCATCGCCATCCGCACCGCCGTGATTAAAAACGGCACGCTCTATGTGCAGAGCGGCGGCGGCATCGTTGCCGACTCGGAAGAAGAAGCCGAATGGCAGGAAACCCAAAACAAAGCCCGCGCAGTGCTGCGGGCGGCGCAGATGGTGCAGGAGGGGTTGGATAGGTAAAATTTTAAGTAGGATGCATCTTTTCAGACGGCCTTTAAGTTTACGGATAAGGCCGTCTGAAAATCCCAATCCTCAAACCGAAAGAATTTATCAGACCGCAAAATGTATTCAGAAACATAAAAACCGTCATTCCCGCGCAGGCAGGAATCCAGAACGTTGATTTTCTGAAATTTCTTAAATTACAGATATACAAAGGTCTGAATTCCCGCCTGCGCGGGAATGACGAAATTGGGTACAGTATCAGCATAAAAACCATTTGGCACAGGGTTTTACTGCGCAATACAACGTGAATCAGCTGGTTTGGTACGAACTGCATCCAACAATAGAAAGTGCCATCGGTAAAGAAAAACAGCTTAAAAAATGGAACAGGCAATGGAAGTTGCGCCTGATTGAAGCAAACAATCCGACTTGGTGCGATTTATGGTCTGAAATTATGGAATAGCCGATGGTAAATCGCGGCGTAATTTTATTTTTACTGTCATTCCCGCGTAGGCGGGAATCCAAAATATTGATTTTCAGAAGCCTTTGAAAATTGCAGAAATCCGAAGATCTGGATTCCCGCCTACGCGGGAATGACGGAGTTAACGTAACCAAAAGAAAAGCAAAGTCATATACGCAGCAAAAGCAGGCAACAGCAGTTTAGGCCGTCTGAAAACTTTTCAGACGGCCTCCCGATAAAAATCTTGATACAAACAAAACCATGCAAAACACCCCCATCCTCCCTCCCGCTATGCTCGGCATTCTCGGCGGCGGCCAGCTCGGCCGTATGTTTGCCGTTGCCGCCAAAACCATGGGCTACCGCGTTACCGTACTCGACCCCGACCCCGGTGCGCCGGCCGCCGAATTTGCCGACCGCCATTTGTGCGCGGCATTCGATGATGCAGCCGCGCTGGACGAGCTGGCGAAATGCGCTGCGGTAACCACCGAATTTGAAAATGTGAATGCCGATGCGATGCGCTTTTTGTCGCAACACACCCGCGTGTCGCCGAGCGGCGACTGCGTTGCCGTTGCCCAAAACCGCATTCAGGAAAAGGCGCGGATTCAACAAGCCGGCCTGCAAACCGCGCCCCATCAGGCCGTCTGCAAGCCCGAAGACATCGGCAAAGAGTGCGAAGCGCTGCTGCCCGGCATTCTGAAAACCGCCACGCTGGGCTATGACGGCAAAGGCCAAATCCGCGTGAAAACTTTGGACGGGCTGCGCGCCGCGTTTGCCGAATTGGGCGGCGTAGCCTGCGTGCTGGAAAAAACGGTGGATTTGCGCGGCGAGATTTCGGTGGTGGTATGCCGTCTGAACAGCGAAAACGTGCAGACTTTCGACCCTGCCGAAAACATTCACGAAAACGGCATTCTCGCCTATTCCATCGTGCCGGCGCGCTTCAACGCCGATATCCAGCAGCAGGCGCGGCAGATGGCGCGCCGTTTGGCCGATGAGTTAGACTATGTGGGCGTGTTGGCGGTGGAAATGTTTGTGGTGGGCAGCACACACGAATTGGTGGTAAACGAAATCGCCCCGCGCCCGCACAACAGCGGCCACCACACTATTGATGCCTGCGCCGCGAGCCAGTTCCAGCAGCAGGTGCGCCTGATGTGCGGCCTGCCGCCGGCCGATACCCGCCTGCTTTCCGCCTGCTGCATGGCCAATATTTTGGGCGATGCATGGGGCGCAAACGGCAGAGAGCCAAACTGGCTGCCGCTGCAAAACCACCCCGCCGCCCATCTGCACCAATACGGCAAAAAAACTGCACGCAAAGGCCGCAAAATGGGGCATTTCACCGTGTTGGCCGCCGATGCGGATGCGGCGTTTGAAAGTGCAAAAACGCTGCACGGCAGTTTGTAAAGCACGCGCATGAAAAGCCGAAGGCCGTCTGAATTATTTTTCAGACGGCCTCTCGCGAACCAGCTTAAGTTATGCACGTCATACTCGGGCTTGACCCGGGTATCCCATATTACTGAAACCCAAGATACTCTATCCGGCTCACAAGCCCAGTTCGTTTAAAAAGCGCACATCGTCTGCCCAGCCCGATTTCACTTTCACCCACACTTTTAAAAACACTTTGCAGTCAAACAGTTTTTCCATATCCAGCCTGGCTTCGGTGGATATTTTTTTCAGTTTTTCGCCGCCTTTGCCGATCACGATGGGCTTTTGGTTTTCTTTATCCACCAAAACGGCAATATAGATATGGTAGATGCTGCTTTCTTCTTTAAACTGCTCGATTTCCACATTCATGGCATACGGCAGCTCTTCGCCCAAATAGCGGAACAGCTTTTCGCGCACGATTTCGGCGGCGAGAAAGCGGCTCGATTTATCGGTAACCATATCTTCGGGATAAAGCGGGGTTCCTTCAGGCAGAAAAGGCTTGATCGCGTGCAGCAATTGGGCGATGCCCAGCCCGTGTTTGGCGCTGACGGTTTCCACTCCGGCAAACTGAAACTCGGCACGCACGTTTTCGATAAAGGCAGCCAGCTCAAGCGGCGATTTTGCTTTGGACAAATCGATTTTGTTCAACACCAGCAACACGGGAATATGTTTGGGCAGCAGGCGCACCACCCGGCGGTCGGCTTCGGTGAAGCGCATGGCTTCGATAACGAACACCACCGTGTCCACGCCGCCCATGGCTTCGGTAACGTTTTGGTTGAGACGCTTGTTTAAAGCATTACGGTGTTCGGTTTGAAAACCCGGCGTGTCCACAAAAACAAACTGGGCGGTATCATCGGTGTAGATACCGGTTACTTTGTGGCGGGTAGTTTGTGCTTTTTTGCTGGTGATGCTGATTTTTTGGCCGATTAAATGGTTCATCAATGTAGATTTGCCCACATTGGGGCGACCCACTATCGCGACAAAACCGCAACGGTAGCCGTTGGCATCAGACAGATTGGCAGAAATATTTTCGTTCATGCGTTTTCTTTCATATTTTTCAGACGGCCTGATGTCTTTGCAAAAATACCCTCAGGCCGTCTGAAAGGTTTCAATATTGTGATGCCCGCGCACAGGCATACGGCCGGGAAATACTGAAGCTCAGGCCAAACGAGTTTCGGTACCCAATGCCCGAATTCCGCCCCGAAAAATGGCGGCAGACAAATTTGTTGCGCTTTTTGAACATTGCAAAAATACCGGCGTTTGCCAAACCCGGCCGTCTGAAACGGCGGCCGCCCTACCCTGCATTTTGTATGTCCGCCAGCAGGCCGCGCCAGCGTTTCACCTGCCGGCGCACCTGCTCGGGCGCGGTGCCGCCCAAATGGTTGCGGGCGTTGAGGCTGCCTTCGGGGGTGAGCACTTCATACACGTCTTCGCCCACCAAATCCGAAAAACCCTGCAGCACATCCAGCGGCAGCCCGCTCAAATCCACACCCTGCCCATCAGCATGGCGCACAGCCAGGGCAACCACTTCGTGCGAGTCGCGAAACGGCATGCCTTTTTTCACCAGATAATCGGCCAAATCGGTGGCGGTGGCAAAACCCTGCATCACGGCGGCGCGCATGTTTTCGGGCTTGACGGTTACGCCGCGCATCATATCGGCATAGATGCGCAGGGTGTCGATTAAGGTATCGGCGGTGTCGAAAAGCGGTTCTTTGTCTTCCTGATTGTCTTTGTTGTAGGCCAGCGGCTGGGATTTCATCAGCAGCATCAGCGCGGTGAGGTGGCCGATAACACGGCCTGATTTGCCGCGCACCAGCTCGGGCACATCGGGGTTTTTCTTCTGCGGCATGATGGAAGAGCCTGTGCAGAAACGGTCGGCAATATCGATAAAGCCGAAGCGCGGGCTCATCCACACAATCAGCTCTTCGGAAAGGCGGCTCAAATGCACCATAACCAGGCCGGCGGCGGCGGTAAATTCAACGGCAAAATCGCGGTCAGACACGGCATCGAGCGAGTTTTGGCAGATGGCTTCAAACCCCAGCAGCGCGGCCGTGGTTTCGCGCCGGATGGGAAAGGTGGTGCCGGCCAGCGCCGCCGCACCCAAAGGCATACGGTTGACGCGCCTGCGGCAGTCGGCCATGCGCTCGAAATCGCGGCCGAACATTTCCACATAGGCCAGCATATGGTGGCCGAAGCTCACGGGCTGCGCCACTTGCAGATGGGTGAAACCGGGCATCACCGCTTCGGCGTTTTGTTCGGCCAAATCGATTAATGCACTTTGCAGATCGCAGATAAGGCTCTGTATATCGGTGATTTGGTCGCGCAGCCACAGGCGGATGTCGGTGGCAACTTGGTCGTTGCGGCTGCGGCCGGTGTGCAGGCGTTTGCCGGCATCGCCGATTTTATCGGTGAGGCGGCGTTCGATGTTCATGTGCACATCTTCCCAATCCAATGACCAAGTCATCTGGCCCGATTCGATTTCTGCTATAATGCCGGCCATTCCTTTGCGGATGGCGGCAAGGTCTTCCGCACTCAACACACCCGCTTCGCAAAGCATCTGCGCATGTGCCAGCGAGCCTTGTATATCCCACTTTGCCAGGCGTTTGTCGAAACCGACTGAGCCTGTATATTTTTTTACCAACTCGGATACAGGCTCGTTAAAACGGCCCGACCAGGTTTTGCCATCGTTCATCATCCGCTCGCTTGCTTATCGCATTATTTAGGGGTTTTATTGCAAAGATGCCTATTATACGTCAAATACACTCTTGGTTTGCAGTGCCGGATTTACGCAATTTCGGCACCATTGCGCGCTTGGTGCTGACCAGCATGCTGGCCTTACTGCTGTTTCCGCTGATTAACCATTCTTCTGAAAACTATCTCAGGCAGGTTTACGAGAATGCAGCCTGGGCAGCACCCACGCTGCTGCTGATTCTGATAAAAGGTTATGCGCTGGCAAACAGGTTTTCAAACGTTACCGAATCCAGATTCGGCGTACCAATCGTACACCTTTCCAACCTTTTGCTGTTTGTATTGGTCGATTATGTGATACTGGGCGAACGCATGGCGTTTTGGCAGCATTTTTTCCTGTTTAATTTTTTTGCTTTGGGTTTTATGTACACCGAAGCATCACGCCGTTACAGCCTGGCTCCCTCGCTTTCCGAAGCACGCCTCTCCGCGCTGACCGCCCGCATCCGCCCGCACTTTCTGTTTAACAGCCTTAACGCCGCCATCAGCCTGATCCGTCTGCGCCCCTATGATGCGGAAACCCTGCTCGAAAACCTGGCCAACCTCTTCCGCGCCCAACTGCGAGACGGCAGCCAAAACAGCACACTGGGCCAGGAAATCGAATGGGCTCAGGAATACATCGCCATCGAACAGATCCGCATGGGGCACACGCGCGTGCAGGTCATGTGGCAGCACCATGCGCCCGATGATGCCGAAACCCCCCACCTGCTGTTGCAGCCCCTGTTGGAAAACGCCGTATTCCACGGCATTGAATCCACCCACCGCCCCGGCTGTATTTCAGTATTGACCACGCGGCAGAAGCATTGGATCTATATCCGCATCGAAAACCCCTACATCCCCACCGACAGCCGGGAAAACGCCAAGCCCCACAAAGGCAACTCTATGGCGCTGCGCAATCTGAAAGAGCGTTTGGTGCTGATGTACGATAACGATGCGGTCATCAAAAGCCGCCAGCTTGACGGTATTTTCCGCGTAGATATCCGCCTGCCCTACCGCCGGAAGGCTTCCGATTTAAAGAAATTGTTCGGTTAAACGTTGCAACCGCAACCGGCCGCCTGAAAAGAGATTCAGACGGCCGGTTGTATCAAAATTCCACCGCCCTTCCCTGCGGTTGCTTTAAACCTTGGGGAGCCGGCATATAATACCGCCATATTTTCACCCGCTAAAGGAATCAAGCCATGCGTTGGCAAGGAAGAAAACAAAGCTCCAATGTGGAAGACCGCCGCGGCCAAAACAGCCGCATCGGCGGCAAAAGCACCGGCATCATCGGCATCATCGTTTTGCTGGTAGGCACCTATTACGGCGTAGATTTATCGGGCGTGGTCGGCACGCCGCAAATCGGCACTGCCGCCCCCCAAACCACGCTCAGCAGCGGGCAGGAAGCCCAATTGAACGAGCTTTCGCGCGTGGTGCTGGCCGACACCGAAACCGTATGGGCAGATTATTTCGGCAAACGCGGCAGCCGCTACACACCCGCCACGCTGGTGCTCTACACCGCCGGCACCCAAACCGCCTGCGGCACCGGCCGGGCTGCGATGGGGCCGTTTTACTGCCCCGCCGACCGCAAAGTGTATCTGGATTTGTCGTTCTACGAAGATATGCGCAAGAAACTCGGCGCATCGGGCGATGCAGCGTTTGCCTATGTGATTGCCCACGAAGTCGGCCACCACGTGCAAAACCTGCTCGGCATTCTGCCGCAGGTAAACCAGGCGCAGCAGGGCATGGGCAAAGCGCAGGCCAACGCGCTTTCGGTGAAACTCGAATTGCAGGCCGACTGCTTTGCCGGCATTTGGGCGCATAACGCCATCAACCAAAAACTGTTTGAACAGGGCGATATCGAAGAAGCCGTGGCCGCCGCCGAAGCAGTGGGCGATGACCGCCTGCAACAACAGGCGCAGGGTTACGTTGTGCCCGACAGCTTCACCCACGGCTCTTCTGCCCAACGCATGAAATGGTTCAAACGCGGTATGCAGAGCGGCGACATCAATCAATGCAATACGTTTTCTTCCAATTGAATGAGAAACAGCAAGCCCGCTGCAACACCATAAAGTATTGCCCGCTTGCCGCACCCGGCACGCCGCCTTGTGCTTATTTCATTGCATCTCGGCTATGTGCTGCCGCCCCAGGATAAATCCCGGCCACACAATATTGTTGAAAGCAAAAACCCTGCCACAAAGGCCGTCTGAACATCATGTTCCAACCCGGCAGCCCCGCCGGGTTTTCAGACGGCCTGAACGGATTTTGCCGAATTCCCGCAACAGCGCAGTTACCCGCCCGCCACTTTCTTATTGCGCAGCAGACACAGCATATCGGCGGCAACGTGTGCGGCCGCAATTGCGGTAATCTCGGCGTTATCGTATGCAGGGGCAACCTCCACCACATCCATGCCGACAATATTCAGGCCGCCCAATGCGCGGACAATGCCTAGCGCGGTATGCGAATTGAGACCGCCCGGCACGGGCGTGCCGGTGCCCGGGGCAAACGCGGGGTCGAGACAGTCAATATCAAAGGTGATGTAAACGGGATGGTTGCCGATGATGTCGTAAATGTGTTTGACGGTGGCTTCGATGCCGTTTTCGTTCACCCAGGGCGCAAACAGCATATTCATGCCCATAAAGTCGCTGTTCCAAGTGCGTATCCCTACCTGCACGGAGGTTTTCGGATTAATCAGCCCCTCTTTAACCGCTTTGTAAAACATGGTGCCGTGGTTGAGCGATTCGGGCGCATCATCGGGCCAAGTGTCGCAATGGGCATCAAAATGCAAGAGGCTCAAGGGCTTGCCGTATTTTTCGGCATGCGCCTGCAATAAGGGATAAGTGATGAAGTGATCGCCGCCGAAGGTGAGCATTTTGGCGTTGCTGCCGGTGATGATACCGAGTGCGTGTTGTTTGATGGTTTCACGTATCGTCCACGGTTGGTGGGCATCAAACCAGCAGTCGCCATAGTCGATAACGGCCAAGTCGTCAAACGGGTCGAACCCCCACGGAAACAGGTTCAACTCGGCCAGTTGTACGCTGGCGGCGCGGATGGCGGCAGGGCCAAAACGCGCACCGGAGCGGAAGGTGGTGGCCAAGTCGAGCGGAACGCCCGATACCGCCACATCCACACCGGTTAAATCGCGGGTGTAGCGGCGGCGCATAAACGATAAGGCGCCTGCATAAGTGTTTTCGATGGTGGAACCTTGCAGCGATTCGCGGCGGAAGGCACCGTCGCCGTAGATGTTTGTATTCATATTGTTTGCCCTCTTGCAAGAAATCAATATGTTCAGGCCGTCTGAAAAGGGAAAAAGGCTTTCAGACGGCCTGAAAACCCTTTTACAAAGATGCCGTCAATCGGCCTGCTTTTCCGCTTCCGCCGCCTTGCGCGCGGCCTTACGCTCTTTACGTTTGGCGCGGATGCTGCGGACATGGTCGCGGAAAAAGCGTTGGCGTTGCCGTTTTTTCCACCAAAAATACAGCAGCACCACGGCACCGATGCCGATTAAAACGAACAACCCCGATTGGAATTGGTGCACTTTGTGCATCAGCCATTCACGGTTTTCGGCGCCATACCCACCCAGATACACCCACACCGGCACTGAAATCAGCGCGGCCAAACCATCCATCATCAAAAAGCGCAGGTAAGACACTTTGCGGCTGATGCCGGCAGTGATGAAAATCGGTGTGCGCAGGCCGGGCAGAAAACGGGCGGCAAACAGCACACGGTTGCCGTATTTATCGAATTTCTCCTGCACCTGTGCATAGCGTTTCGGCGTCATCACGCGGGCAATAAAGCGTACTTTCAAAATTTTATGGCCAAACACCCGGCCGGCAGCAAACATCAGCCCGTCGCCGGCCAACACGCCCAACATCCCCACTGCCACCATCGTGTGCACGTTGGTATAGCCCAAACCCGAAATCACACCGCCGGCCACCAAAGTAACGTCTTCGGGTATCGGCACCCCGAATCCGCAGGCAAGCAGCACTAAAAACACCGCTGCATAGCCGTATTCGATAAAAAATGTTTCTAAAATCGCAAGCATGTGCTTGTCCCTTTTATGGTTGCCCGGCGGCGCAGCGTTGGAAGTGCCTGCCCATCACGGCGTTGCGTTGCGTTGCCCTGCCCCGCCTTGCTGTTGGCAGCAGATGCGGTTTGCTGCACCGGCTGCATGGAAAACCTGCCCGCCGGGATTCAGACGGCCTGAAATGATTTAAATTATTGAAAATCCTTCGGCATCTGCACCGGCTTTCCACTCTGCTTTTCCGTATCAGGCGCGGCAATACACTATAGCGGACGGCACATTATTAATTAAAGCCGTAACCATACCGCCCCGCTTTTCCCCCTGTATCCCCTGCGGCCTGCCTGCTGATTTTAAAAAGCGGACGAGCTGTAGTGAAACAATCGGTTCTGCCCCATCCTAAACGGCTTCGGTTGACTTCACTGCGGCCGTCTGAAACAGGCAGACTGCTGTTTGCTGCACCGGCAGCAGGCAGCGGCCTCTGACTCTCTCCGATAATGCCGAAGCAGCCATCCTCTAGCGGGATGGCGGCGGCCGGCTGTCAGAGGAATATCCATGCAAACACAACCGAACGGTGATATGCCGCAATCTTCGGCAAGGCGGGAATGCGGGAATAATGTGGTTGCCAAACCTGCGGCAGCGTTTGCGCCCGCAGCCGTTTTTCCCGCACGGCTGCGGATACCGCACCGTTTTCAGACGGCTTTTCCAGGCCGCTGCCTGCCTGTTTCCGTTTCAGACGGCCTGAACTATTTTCCGGCAGCATAATCGGTTTTTATGCCGTTGCGGATGACAGCGAATCTGCTTGCCACGCCGCAGCGTTGCCTGCCCTTGCGGTGCCCATGCCGCCTGTTCTTTGCAAGATGCAGCGGAAGCGGATGAATCCGTTACAGTACGGCATATCCGGCAAAAGGCCGTCTGAAAACATCAAAACGCTATGGTTGTTTTACCGCAGGCGCGGCTTTGTCTGCATGGCGGATGGCATCGGCTATGCGCTCGGCTCCCTGTCGCGCCTGGTCAATCTGGCGGGCTTCCACCATCACCCGCACCACGGGCTCGGTTCCCGATGCGCGCAACACCACGCGGCCTTTGCCTTCAAGCTCTGCTTCCACTTCGGCAAGCACATGTTTGGCGGCACCCTGCCAATCCTGCCCTTTTTGAATGCGCACGTTAATCATGGTTTGCGGAAAAGCCTGCCAGTCGGAACACACCGTCATCAAATCCTGCTCCAGAATCTGCAGCGCGGCCAGCACCTGCAAAGCCGAAATGATGCCGTCGCCGGTGTTGTGTTTGTCCATACACAAAATATGGCCGCTGGCTTCACCGCCGAGCAGCCAGCCGCGCTGCTGCAGCTGCTCCAACACATAACGGTCGCCCACTTTGGCGCGGCAAAACGCCACACCCTGCTCTTTCAAAGCCAGCTCCATCGCCATATTGGTCATCACCGTGCCGACCACGCCGCCGATTTCCACGCCTTCGCGGGCGCGGGCTTTGGCAATCACATAAACCAGGCTGTCGCCATCGTAAACCTTGCCGTTTTTATCGACCATCATCAGGCGGTCGCCGTCGCCGTCCAGGGCGATGCCGTAATCGGCTTCGTTTTGCAGCACCGCCGCCTGAAGGGCTTTCGGGTGGGTGGCACCGCATTTTTCGTTGATGTTGTAGCCGTTGGGTTCATCGCCGATGCTCACCACTTTTACGCCCAGCTCGTGAAACACTTTGGGTGCCACGCTGTAGCCCGCACCGTTGGCGGTGTCCACCACCAGCTTCAGGCCGCGTAAATCCAAATTGGCGGGAAAGGTGGATTTGCAGAATTCGATATAGCGGTCATCGGCACCGTTCACGCGGCGGGCGCGGCCGAGTTTGCCGGCAGGCAGGGTTTTCATTTCTTCATCGAGTTTGGCCTCGATTTCCAACTCGATATCATCGCTCAGTTTCACACCGCCTTCGGCGAAAAATTTGATGCCGTTGTCGGAATAAACATTGTGCGATGCGGAAATCATCACCCCCGCCGAAAGCCGCAGCGCGCGCGTGAGATAGGCTACCCCGGGCGTGGGCAGCGGGCCGGTTTGGATAACATTGACGCCGGCGGCGGTAAAACCCGCCACCAATGCGGCTTCGAGCATATAGCCGGAAATACGGGTGTCTTTACCGATAATCACGGTAGGCTTGTGTTCGCTGTCGTGCTGCACCAACACCCGGCCTGCGGCATAGCCGAGCTTCAAGACAAAACCGGGGGTAATCGGAAACTGGCCCACTTCGCCGCGCACGCCGTCAGTGCCGAAATATTTTTTTGCCATATAAAAACACTCCGTTTAATCGAATGTGGTATTGTAAAACAGCGCTGCCGCCGTATCCAGCGGTTTACAAGGTTTTGCGGTTTGCCGCCCGTGTATCATGAATCCGCCCGGCTGTGCGGCGGCCGAACCCTCTAATCTGCAGTAAGAAACAAGCTCTGCACGGTGCAACTTGTTGCACCGTGCGCCGGCGGAATCCGTTAGTTTTCGGAAAAACAAACCGGAAACGGTACAGTCAATATGGAACCGCTGCCGCCCAACCCGCCCTGCCCGATTGAAATAATCCGTCCGAGTTTAAGGCCGTCTGAAACCGAATCGGCTATAATCGCGCTTTCCTTCCAACCCGCAAACCTCCCTATGTTTTCCGAAGCCGATCAACACCTTTTCTCCCTGCGCGACATTTTGCGTTTTGCCGTCAGCCGTTTCAACGAAGCCGGGCTGCACTTCGGCCACGGCAGCGACAATGCCCACGATGAAGCCGCCTATCTGATTCTGCACACCCTCAATCTGCCGCCCGACACGCTCGAGCCCTATCTTGATGCCAGGCTGCTGCCGGCCGAAAAAGAAGCCGTGCTCAAGCAAATCAAACGGCGCGTAACCGAACGCATTCCCGCAGCCTACCTCACCCGCCGCGCCTGGCAGGGCGGGTTTGATTTTTATGTGGACGGGCGCGTGATTGTGCCGCGTTCGTTTATCTACGAACTTTTGGGCGAACCGCTGCTGCCGTGGACAGAACACGAAGAGCTGGTACACCGCGCGCTCGATTTATGCACCGGCAGCGGCTGCCTGGCCGTTCAGATGGCACACCACTACCCCGCCGCCGAAATCGATGCGGTCGATTTAAGCCTGGATGCCCTGGAGGTGGCCGCCGTCAATATCGAGCGCTACGGCCTTGAAGAACGCATCAACCTGATCCACACCGATTTGTTTGAAGGGCTGGAAGGCACTTATGATTTGATTGTAGCCAACCCGCCCTATGTTGATGCCGAGTCGGTGGCAGAGCTGCCCGCAGAATACCTGCACGAACCCGAACTGGCCCTGGGCAGCGGTTCAGACGGCCTTGATGCCGTCCGCACAATCCTCTCTCAGGCCGCCGGATTTCTCACCCCCCAAGGCATACTTTTGGTCGAGATCGGCCACAACCGCGACACATTGGAAGCCGCCTATCCCGAGCTGCCCTTCACCTGGCTGGAAACCAGCGGCGGCGACGGTTTCGTGTTTCTGCTCACCCGCAGGCAGCTTTTAGGGGAAGAATAACAAAAACACCACCGGTGAAACCATATCGTGAACCCTCTTTATTTCTGTTGCGGCGTTGTGCCTTAGTTCAAAGAGAGCGATTTTGCCAGCCATCAAAGCGGCAACAGAACTGGTTCCTTTCTGTCTATACCGTCTGCGCTCCGGCCCTTTATCAGAAATGCCGTGGATTCGCTATAGCGGCAGTAAGGCCGTCTGAAAACATTTGCTCTGAAGCATTTCCTGTTTTCAGACGGCCTCTATTTGTTAGTGAAGCCGATTGGCTTCTGCTTCGGCTCAGCTAAAGAGAACGGGTTTTGCCGGCCGCCCGAGCGGCGGTAGAACCGGCTGCCTACTGCCGGGCGGCATCATCGTTTTGGGTGTAACGCTTCAAACCGCCGCCGAGGGCTTTATACAGGTCGGCAAGGTTTTCCAAGCGGGTGAGCTGGTTGGCCAGCAGCGCGGTGTCGGCGCTGTAGCTGCTGCGTTCGGCATCGAGCAAATCGAGCGCACTGGATACGCCGTGGCGGTAGCGCAGATTAATCAGGCGCAGCGAGTCGGCATACGCCCTGCTTTGTTTGGTTAAAGCGGCGTTGCTTTTATCCAGCTGCTCGCGGGCAACCAGGGCGTTGGCTACATCTTGGAAAGCCGACTGTACGGCGGCTTCGTAGTTTACCACCTGAATCTGCCGGCGGATTTTCGCGGCATCAAGGTTGGCTTTATTGCTGCCCCAGTTGAAAATCGGCAGGTTGATGCTGGGCGCAAACGACCATGTGCCGTTGCCGCCTTTAAACAGGCCGCTCAATTCGGTGGAGCCTGTGCCGATGGTGCTGGTAAGGCTGATGCTGGGGAAAAACGCCGCCCGCGCCGCGCCGATATTGGCATCGGCTTGCCTGAGCGAATGCTCCGCCGCGCGGATGTCGGGGCGGTTGAGCATCACTTCGGAGCTTAAGCCGGCGGGCAGTTTGCTGATTTTAAACTGTTTGTTCAACGGCAGCCCGGCCGGCAAATCAGCCGGCAGCGGCTGGTTTATCAACACCGCCAACGCGTTTGCCGCCTGCTCTTTGGATTTCACGGCATCGGCGTAGTCGGCTTTGGCCGATTCGATCAGAGCTTCCTGCTGACGCAGATCAATGGCGGAAACCACGCCTGCTTTGTGTTTCAATTGGGTGAGCCTGTAGGTTTGCTCGCGGGTTTTCAACACGTTTTGCGCCAGCTTCATGCTCTCTGCGGCATAAAGTTCGTTGAAATAGGCTTTCGCCACCGAAGCCACCAAAGCAAGATGGGCGGCGTCGCGGGTGGCGGCGCTGTTGAAATAGCTTTGCAGAGCGGCTTCGGTGTTGCTGCGCACTTTGCCGAACAGGTCGATTTCATACGAAGTAATCCCCAAGCCGACACTGTATTGCGAAGATATGGCGGGCTGCCCCGCGCTGCGCAGGTCTTGCGCCGTTCTGCCGCGCGAACCGCTGCCGGCGGCATTGATGCCGGGCAGCAGGTCGGCACGCTGAATCATATACTGCTTGCGCAAGGCTTCGGCGTTGAGCGCGGCACTGCGCAAATCGGTGTTGCGCGCCAATGCAATTTCAATCAGACGGTGCAGGCGCGGGTCGGCGAAATAATCCTGCCAGCCCAAAGAGGCCGCCTGAATGCCGGTGCCGGGATAAGTGTCGTATTTGAAACTTTCTGCCACGCTGACTTCAGGCTCCTGATATTTGGGCATCAGGCTGCAGGCGGATAAAACGGCTGCCGCCAACACGGACACGGCAACGGATTTGAAGTTTGGTGTTTTCATATTTTTAAATCCTCTGAGGCCGTCTGAAAGTTTCAGACGGCCGGTGTCGTTCAGCATACTATTCTTGGGCAGCGTTTGCGGATTGCTGCAAATCTTCAACCGCAGCCGGCTCGGGCTTGGCTTTAAAGAGTTTGCGCACGGCCACGAAGAAGGACGGTACCAAAAATACGGAAAGAACCGTGCCGATCAGCATACCCCACAACACGGCGGTGCCGATGGCGCGTTGGCTGGCGGAGCTGGCACCGCTGGCGATATACATCGGCAGCACACCCAAAATGAATGCAAACGAAGTCATCAAAATCGGACGGAAGCGCAGATGTGCCGCTTCTTTTGCCGCTTCGACCGCACTTTGGCCGCGTGCCTGCAAGTCTTTGGCAAACTCAATAATCAAAATTGCATTTTTCGCGCTCAGCCCCATCACGGTGATAAAGCCGATGCGGAAATAGATATCGTTGAGGTAGGCTGCCGAACCGCCGAACAGCATATCGAAAAGATTCCGGCCGGTGGCACCCATCGACACGCCTACCAAACCCAACGGGATAACCAGAATAACGGCCAGCGGAATCGACCAGCTTTCATACAGTGCCGCCAAAACCAGAAATACCGCAATTGCCGACAAAACGTAAATCATGGTGGTTTGCGAGCCGCCCTTGACTTCTTCGCGCGACTGGCCGGCCCACTCCAGGCTGTAGCCGCCCTGCATTTCGTCTACCATCTGCTGAACTGCGGCCATCGCTTCTCCCGAAGAATAACCTGTGGCCGGCGAGCCGGTAATCTGCATGGCGGGATAGCCGTTGAAACGCACGCTCTGCTCCATACCGTTTTCCCACGACACGGTGGCAATGGTCGATAACGGCACGGCCGTGCCCGCGCTGTTGGGCACGGTAATATTCAGAATATCGGCAGGCTGCATACGGGCAGACGCATCGGCTTGAACCACCACGCGCTGCAGGCGGCCTTGATTTGGAAAATCGTTTACATAGCTCGAGCCCAAAGCATTCGACAAGGCCGTCTGAATGCTTGAGAAACTGATGCCCTGTGCGGCGGCGGCCTGACGGTTGATATCGATTTTCAGCTGCGGCGCATCTTCCAAACCGCTGGCGCGGACGGTGCCGGCATCGAAAACCGGGCTTTGGCGCATTTTCTGCATCAGTTCGTTACGGCGTGCCAGCAAGGCTTCATGCCCGCTGTTGTTGCGGTCTTGCAGATAAAAATCCAAGCCCGAGCTGTTGCCCAATTCCTGAATGGCCGGCGGCACAACGGAAATACCGAAACCGTCCCTCAACGAGCCCATCATCGCACCGGTCAGTTTGCCGGCTACAGAAGTTGCATCGCTGCCCGGTGCGGTGCGATCCGCCCAATCTTTCAACATGATGAAGCCCATTGCCATATTTTGACCGGAACCGGAAAAGCTGAAACCCGACACGGCAATCACGTCTTTCACTTCAGGCATAGACTTCGCCAACTCGGTAACCTGCATCAAGGTATGGTCGGTGCGCTCTTTGGTGGCACCGGCAGGCAGCTGGACGCTGGCCATCATATAGCCCTGGTCTTCGATCGGTAAGAATGATGAAGGCAGACGCATCATTAAAAATACGCCCACGGCAACCAAACCTGCATAAATCACAAACATACGGCCGATTTTGCGCAAACCGGCGGCCACCCAGCCGCTGTAACGGTGTGTCAGTCTGTCAAACTTGCGGTTAAACCAACCGAAGAAGCCTTTTTTCTCTGCGTGATGGCCTTTCGGAACCGGCTTCAACATTGTTGCGCACAAAGCCGGTGTCAATGTTAAAGCCAGGAATGCCGAAAACGCAATGGCCGAGGCCATCGTGAGGGAGAACTGCCGGTAAATGTTGCCGGTTGCACCGCTGAGCATCGCCATCGGCACAAACACGGAAATCAATACTGCGGTAATGCCGACCACCGCACCGGAAATCTGCCCCATCGCTTTTTTGGTGGCTTCTTTCGGCGGCAGACCTTCTTCGCCCATAATCCGCTCAACGTTTTCCACCACCACAATCGCATCGTCCACCACAATACCGATAACCAGCACCATGGCAAACATCGTCAATACGTTAATCGACATTCCCATATAGGCGATAAAGGCAAAACCGCCCAAGATGGAAATCGGCACAACGATAGTCGGAATCAGCGTATAGCGGATGTTTTGCAGAAAGATATACATCACGATAAACACCAAAACCACGGCTTCCAGCAGGGTGTGCACCACTTTTTCGATCGACAGGGCTACAAAGGTCGAAGTATCGTAGGGTGCAGACCAAGACATACCGTTTGGAAAATATTTTTCCAGGTTGTCCATTTGGGCTTTTACCGCAGTGGCCGTAGCCAGAGCATTACCGCTGTTGGACAACATCACCGCCATACCGGTTGTGTTTACACCGTTTAATTTGGTGGAAGTCGAGTAATCCTGCATGCCCAAGCTGATTTTTGCCACGTCTTTCAGATAAACATTGGCACCGCCGGCAGTCGAACGCAAAATGATATTGCCGAACTCTTCAACCGTGCTCAGCTGGCCCTGAGCCGTAACCGTGGCCGCTACGGTTTGGCCGGCAACCGCAGGCAGCGCACCGACCGACCCGGCCGAAATCTGAATGTTTTGCGCACTCAGCGCGCTGGAAATATCACTGAACGACAAATTGTAGTTTTGCAGTTTTTTCGGGTCCACCCAAATGCGCATAGCGCGTTGCGAGCCGAATAACTGCACCTGGCCGACACCGTTGATACGCTGCAACTCCGGCACAACGTTACGCTGCGCATAATCGTTCATTTCTTCGACAGATTGGTTTTCAGACGAGAGCATCACCACCATCAAGAAATTGGAGCGCGCTTTCGACACGGTTACGCCGTATTGCTGCACCGTAGCCGGCAAAGACGAGGTTACTTCGGATAATTTGTTTTGCACATCTACCTGCGCCAAGTCTTCATCGGTGTCCGGCGTAAACGTTAATGACACCGTGCCTCTGCCGCTCGAATCGGCAGAAGTGGTCATATAGTCCAAACCTTCGACACCATACATATTGCGCTCGATAACGGCCAATACGCTGTCTTCCATCACTTGCGCAGACGCACCCGGATAAGTGGCCGTCAGCGTGATAGTGGGGGCAGCCACCGAGGGATATTGCGAAACAGGCAGGCTCCGAATGCCGAAGATGCCCGCCGCAATAATGAAAATCGAGATAACCCAAGCAAAAATCGGGCGGTCGATAAAAAATTTAGCCATGTGTTACTTCCTTATTGTTTCTTTTCACCGGAAGCAGCAGACTCGGTTGCATAGGCCGTCTGAACGGCCGAATCATTTTGCGCTGCGGATGCGGCTTGCGGAGCCTGCCCGCCCGGCGGCGTCCATTCTTTCGGCGTCACTTTTTTCGCCTGCATCATGCCGGCGATAGACATACCGTCCACAATCACTTTGTCGCCCGCTTTCAGGCCGTCTGAAACCAACCAATTGTTGCCATACTGCTGCGCCACCGTTACCTTGCGCGGTTCCATGCCGCCCTGGGCGTTCACAATCATCACAGTATCCTGGTTGCCGCGCGTTACTGCCTGCTGCGGCACCACAAACACATTTTCCATATCGGCCTGCGGCAGGCTCACGCGCACATATAAATTGGGCAGGAGGATATTATCGGGATTGGGCACTTCGGCACGCAGGGTTACTTGGCCGGTGGTTTCATCTACCGTGGGGTCGGCAAACAGCAAACGGCCTTTGTGGCCATAGGTTTGGCCGTTTTCCAGCTTGATATCCACTGCCACCGCGCCGTTTACTGCCTTCATTTTGCCCTCGGCAATATCCTGGCGCAGCTTCATTGCATCGGTTGCGGATTGGGTGAGGTTCACATACATGGGATTGGTTTGCTGGATGGTAGCGAGCTTGGCGGTGCCGCCCGCGCTGACCAGCGCACCTTCCGAAACATAAGATTGGCCGATGTAGCCCGAAATCGGCGCACTGATGCGCGAACGCTCCACATTGATTCGTGCCGATTTAATCGCTGCCTGAGCGGCTTTCACGCCGGCTTCCCCGGAACGTTTGGCCTGCACGGCGGCATCATAATCCTGCCTGCTGATCGCATCGGCCGCCACCAACGGTTTGTAGCGTGCCAAGTCGGCATCGGCTTTGGCCAGTGTTGCCTGCGCTGAAGCCAGCTCGGCGCGCGCACTTTCCAAAGAAGCAAGATAAGCAGCATCGTCCAATTGATAAAGTGCCTGGCCGGCTTTCACATAACTGCCCTCCTGAAACAGGTGCTTTTTAATAATGCCGCCCACCTGCGGCAGAATGTCGGCCGAACGGCGCGACTCCAAGCGGCCGGGCAGATCGGTGCTGACGGTTATCGACTGCGGCTGCACCGTAACCACGCCGACCACAGGCGCAGGTGCCTGTTGCCCTGCCGCCCCCCCGGCCTGCCCGGCCGGCTCCCCGCCCTTGCCGCAGGCAGACAACGCCAACAGCGTGGCAGCGGCCACGGCCGCCAAGCGTAATGTTTTGTTAGTTTTGTTAGAAGGATAGTATTTCATCATCTTAAATCTTTCTGTTAAATGTAATTTCCTTACATATTTTGTATGTTTCAAATCTTTCTCAAACCGTATAGATTTCTTACCGGCATCTGCAAAACCAAGCCATACCGCCCGTATTGCGCCGTAAAGACATCATAAAAACAGGCCGATATTATACATACACACTTGCACGTTAAAAAGTTCTTTCTTATAATTGTGAAACTTTTTTACAAAAAATAACCCGTTTCACAAAATATGCGAAAAACCAAAGCCGAAGCCATGAAAACGCGCGAGTATCTGATACTGGCAGCACTCGACACTTTCTACCAAAAAGGCGTTGCCCGCGCCTCGCTCAACGAAATCGCCCAAAATGCCGGTGTTACACGGGGAGCCTTATACTGGCATTTCAAAAACAAAGAAGATTTGTTCGATGCCCTCTTCCAACGCCTGTGCGATGAGGTTGCCGACAGCTTGGAAGCCGATCTGAACAACGATGATGCCGATATGTGGGAAAATATGCACGTCAGCCTTATCAATATGCTGCACCGCATAGAAAACGACCCCATACACTACAAATTCAGCAGCGTACTGCATTTAAAGTGCGAGCGTACCGATCAAAACCAGGCCATTACCGCCGTTATCGATAAATATGAAAATATGTGGCACGATCTGTTGGATGCCATCTTGAAGCAATGCATCAAACAGCACTCCCTGCCCGCCGACTTAGATACCGCGCTCGCCCGGCTTTATCTGAAATCGGCCATTCACGGCCTGATCTATCAGCGGCTGGTCAATCCCGAGCGCGCCGCCCTGAAGGAAAACGGCCCGCGCTTCGTGCAGGCCGTACTCGGCAGCCTCAGGCAATGCCCCACCCTGCGCAAGCCTCCCGCTTAATCCTGCTTTCAAAAAACTGAAACTTTTATAAAGCTCAAAAACCTATCTGCGGTTGCTCCCACTCCGGCCGCCGCCGGGAAGTTTCAGACGGCCGAACACTGAAAGCCGAGCCTTGTGTTGTTTACAGCATTAAAAAAGCAAAACAACCGGCAATCTCTGTCGCATTCACAAGCACCGCAAAAGTTTCGCTTGCCGTCATTCCCGCGCGGGCAATGCCTGATTCTTCAGCATCCAAACACCTGTTTAACCGGTATTTCAATATTTTCATTCGGATTTCCGCCGGCACGAAACTGATGATACTCAAACCTTTCAGACGGCATTGAAGATACTTTTGCAAAAGTCGGGCCGTCTGAAACAAGGGGACGCGGGCTTTCAGACGGCCTATCATGAATCCGCTTCATTTTCGGCGCAAAACAAAACAAAACCGCAGGCAGCATGAATCATACGGAACAGGTGCTGCTGCCGCTTCACAGGCTAAAAAAACCGCTCTCTCTTTAAGCGGCAGGGGTGGCGCAATGCCTGAACGGAATAGCGGGTTCGCGATACAAAGCGGCGGGCTTGCAGATAGACAAACCGTGTAGCAAAGCTGCCCGATGCTGTCGTTTTAAAGCGGGCAGCCACAACCGCCATTTGCCAAACGGCATTTTCCCAACGCTCTGCCCAAAATACAGTAAAGGCCGTCTGAAACCCTATTTTCAGACGGCCTGGATATTATCCGGCGTTTAACCGCCGATACCGTTTTCTTTCAAGATTTTTTCAATCTGCTCCTGAACTTTCTGCTGCTTAACCTGCTGTGCCAAGAGCGGTTTCACCTGCTCGAACGGCGGGGCTTCGGGATTGCGTTCCAAAGCAGCCAGTTTGAACAGATAAAATTTCCCGTTCATCTCGACAGGCTCGCGGCTGACCTGGCCGCGCGTCATGCCCCCAACCAGTTTCGCCATCTCCGGTGCCAACTGCTGCTGCGGGATAAAATCCGAAAACCCTTGTTCGGAGTTGGGATAACGCTTGATCAACCCGTCAAACGACAAGCCTTTCAGCAATAACTCCTGAGCTTTGCGCGCCTCCTCGGCAGTGGCAAAATACACCTGCTGCAATTTCACTACTCGGGTTTGCCGATCATAGCCTTCGCGCAGCTCTGCCTCGCTGGTTTCAGTGTTCCGCTCCAAGTAAAGTGCATACTGCATGGCATAAAATTGCGCCTCTACATTTTTAAACTGATTCTGCACTTCGGCATCTTTGTGCAAACCTGCTGTGAATGCCTCGTTCTTCAGCACCTCGGCTGTTTGCAGCTGCAAAATCACGTTTTTGCGTATTGCCGCACCATCGGGACGCTGAGTACCGGGCATACCGTCTGCCTGCTGCAACACTTGGGCAACCATACTGTCGATACGCCCCTGGTCGATTTCAGGCACCTTGCCAACAGCCGGCCCGACCGCCGCCAACACCGCCGCAACCGCCAAAGTAGTATATTTTTGTTTCATCTTAGCCGCTCCTTCCACTGTAAACGCACCTGCATACCGTTGTAACGCTGCACCAGCCATGCCTGCAGGCGTTGTTTTTCTTTTTCAGACGGCATTTCTGCCGTTTCCATCGAAACCATCACCACCTGCCTGTTGTTTTCTATGGCGGCTCCATCATTCTTTTCTGCCGTTTCTCCGTCCGCTGCTTCTTTTGCCTGCCCTGCCCTCTCCCACACCATACCGCGTCCGATGATAATGGTGTCGGCCTCCGGATATTGGGCTTGGATTTCTTTCAAAACAGCTTCATCCTCGGAGTGGTTTTTTATTGCTAAAACAGGGTCAATATCTGCCCTGCCCTTCAATTCGGCAATATGATTTTGCGATTTTTCCAATTCCTGTTTCATCTCATTCAAATCAGTATTGCCGCCTGCATACAGAACCTTAATCTGCGGTGATGCCACACCTGCCGCTTCCAGACGCTGCTTAAGCAGTTGGGTAACTCTGTCAGAATTTCCCGTGCCGTTGATAATCAAGCCGACCAGTTTCTCCTTGTGGTTGAATAAACTGCGCAATATATAAAAACCTTCCTGCTGCTGTACTGCCTTAACCGCCGCAGAAGCTTTGGTGTTAAACAGCTCCTGCTTCACCAAACCTGCTGCCAGATAGCCGCTCGGCACCATTACCGCCAATACCACAGCAATCACAATACGGTGCAGCTTTCTCCGGGAATCGGTTACCAGCCCTCTGCGCGGCAGTTTCAGCAATTTGGCAAAAAGCAATGTGGAAAAAGCAATAAACACACAGTTGATGCAAAACAGGTAAAGCGCACCGAAAAAATAATGCCAGTTGCCGTGTGCCAATCCGAAACCGGCAGTGCACAACGGCGGCATCAATGCAGTCGCAATCGCCACGCCCGGAATGGCATTGCCGCCCTCCTTGCGGGTAATCGCCACAATACCCGCACTACCGCCGAAAAAGGCAATCAACACGTCCCAAAGGTTGGGCTGCGTGCGCGCCAACAGCTCGCTTTGCGCTTCTTGCAGGGGCGTAAGCGAAAAATACACGGCGGCCGTAAACAAACTGATGGCCACGAAGATGGCGATATTGCGCAAGGCTTGGCGGATTAATCCCATATCGCCCACTGCCGCACCGTAGCCCATGCCCACAATCGGCCCCATCAGCGGCGAAATCAGCATCGCGCCGATAATCACGGCGGTACTGTTCACATTCAAGCCGATGCTTGCCACCGCGATGGCAAATATCAATACCCACATATTCGTGCCCGACACGCGGACATTGGCACGGATAGCGGCATCGATTTTATCGGGATGCGCCTGATCGTGGCGCAGGCTGAATACGTCTTGCAGCCTAGCCATAGCATTGTCGCCTGGCGGGGTTTCTTGAGTTTCCACTTCTTTACAACCAATTGTTAAATATGAAATTTATTTATATTGTTTAAAAAAAGCGGCAGAAAAAAGGGGATTTCAGCCGCCAAAATTGATGATAGAGATCCCACCGGCTGCTTATCTGACATTCTGAATTTTTGCTTTCCGGTAGAGCGACTCAATCGCACCATCTATACGAACCGCCTGTAATTCGTGTGCAATACCGTTTTTCGCAGCCTCATAACCCGGCACTTTGGCGGCACGTTTGTCATTAATGTAAAACACACCATACAGGCCGTTGCCGTCTTCCAGCGGGGTAGTGGTGTATCCGCCTTTATTCAGGTTTTTCACCGCCGCATAAACAACGGGTGCGCTCTGCTCCAAATCTTTCAGGTTTACATAAGCGGCATTCAAACCGCCGGTTTGTTTGCCGCGCGGATCTACCGTATATTGCCCGGCAACGGCTTTAAAATCTTTCTTGGCTTTTAAATCGGCGATAGCTTTTTGGGCATCTGCCGCATTACGGGTCAAGATTTCGCCCAATTGCACTTCACTGCTGCCCTGATAAAACTTACTGAAATCACCGTAAGCTTTTTTCACATCACTTTCGGCAACAGGATTATTGCGCAACACATAGGCGATATAGGCTTGGTTTTGCAAGGCGGTTTCAAATGCCTGCCACTGCCGGGAAAACCCGGGTTTCTTATCTTCGCCGTTCTGCTTTGCGGCAGCGCGCACCTGCTCCAATGCCTGTTTATATTCGGCAGACTGATCCAATTTCAGACGTTTCGCCTCCTGCGCTGCCAAAGTCATCGTTACCTGGCGTTCGATCAGGCTGCGACGCAACACCTGGTTGTCTTGAACCTGCGGGTTTTGACTCCTCAGCAATTGCACTTGATGGTCGATGTCTTGGCTGTCTATTTTGGTACCGTTTACGGTTACGATAGTTTGCGCCATCAAGCTGCCCGCAGCCAACAACAACGCTGCCGCAGATGCAAAATAAGTTTTCTTCATGATTGCTCTCTGATTATTTTAAAAATAAATCGTTAAATATTAATCGGATTAACCGAAACGTTTTTTAATGAAAATATTCTTCGGGCGTAACTGCTTTAATGCTCAAAGCGTGTATCAGGCCGTCTGAAAACAAATCCTGCAATAAATCTTTAACCATACGCTGGCGGCCGACCCGGCTCACGCCCGCAAACGCCTCTCCTGCCACAACTACAGCATAGTGCCCGCCACCCCGGTTTCCCGCATGGCCGGCATGCAGATGGCTGTCATCGCGAAACGCACACAACTGCAAGCCGAGCTGTTTCAGACGGCCTTCAATGATTGCCTGCATATCCATTATTTAAACACGGCCTTAAACGGTTTGATCAACACTTCCTCATATACACCCGCTTCCACATAAGGATCCTGCTCCGCCCACTCTTGTGCATCATCCAATGATGCAAATTTGGCAACAATCAAACTGCCCGACACCCGTTCGGGATTGTCCGGCAAAGGATTGGGCCCCGCCGTCAGCAAACGGCCTTCTGCCTGCAACGCCTCCAAACGCTTCAAATGGTTCGGACGCGCAGCCATACGCGCATCGTGCATCTCTTGCCCATCCGTAGCCAGCAACATGTAATATTCCATAAAATCAATCCTCCCGAGACAGATGGCGGCTCAAATACACGCCCTGTCCGATAACAAAAAAAACCATCAGGCCCGTTGAACCGAACAATTTATAATTAACCCATTGCGCTTCAGTAAACATATAGGCAACCGCAATATTGGCAATGCCCATAAACACCAAAAAAACTACCCAAATCCAAGCCAGTTTGCGCCATATCCGCCCGTCAAGCTGCAACTCTTTGCCCATCACAGCCTTCAAACCATTTTTACCCAAAAGCTCCCCCAAACCCAAAACCAACGCACCCGCCCAAAACAACACAGTAGGCTTCCACATAATAAAACGCGGATCGCGCAGTAAAATGGTTGCCCCACCGAATACCACAATCAAAACCAAGCCCACCCATTGCATCGTATCGAGCTTTTTATACTTCAGCCAGACAACCCCCGCCTGCAGCACCCCTGCAACCACAGCAGCAGCCGTTGCCCACACAATATTTTTGGTTAATGTGTAAACTGCAAAAAACAGAACCACAGCGATTAAATCGCTTAAAATCTTCATATCTTGCCAAACAAACCTAAGGTAAAATAATGCGCCATGATACAGGCAGACGAACTCTTTTGCATTACTTATGTCAATGGTAACAATAAACCGGCAGGCCGTCTGAAAAACAGGCCGATTATCCGATTTTCCCCCGTTTGCAACAGAAAGTGGTTATAAAGTTGCATACTTTGGTTTATTGTTTACATAAATTATCAATTTTACTTGGCAGAGTAGGCGGTTAGCATATATCATGCTGTCTATAAATATTAGTCTATTTACAGGCAGCTCGGCTGCATACTCGAACAGGGGTCATAATTTGAAGAACAATCACAAAATCAAACTGATTGCTGCCTCTCTCGCGCTAACAACGTCATTTTCGGCAGTTGGCGGGCTGGGCGGCTTGAATGTTCAATCCAATCTAGGCGAACCGTTTTCCGGCACGGTAACGGTAACGGGGGAGGAGGCCCGAATCCTACTGAACGGCGGCCATGCATCGCTTTCAGACAGCAATTTGCGCGCCAGCGTTAGAAAATCCGGCAACAACGCCGTTATCAACATCCGCTCCGGTGCACCGGTAAACAACCCTGTTTTAGTATTCCAGGTAGGTGTCGGCTCACAATCACGCCAATACACCGCCATTATTGACCCTGCCGATTATCCTGCAGAAAGCAGCGGTTCTACCGGCGTGCAACCCGAAAATAGCGTTCAGACGGCCCAAACCCAAACCGATGAAACCGCCGCCCGTGCAGAAATATCCACCTCTGCGGCAACCAAAGCCAAGCTGAAAGCCCAAAAAACACAAGAACAAACCCGCAAGGAGCAACAAAAAGCTGCTGCCGCCGAACGCGGAAAATTGCGCGAACAAGTTGTTGCCGAGCGTAAATCCGAACCGCCCCGGGGCAGTTACAAAGTTACCCGCGGCGAAACACTTACTTCTATCGCCAGCCAAATCCGGCCGGCCGGTTTGAGCATACGCGACACCATTGCCGCCATCATGACGGCCAACCCAGAAATCTTTCCGACCCGCAATGCCAACCAAATTCTTGCCGGTCGTGTATTGAATATTCCTTCACCCGAAGAATTAAAACGCTTGGCCAAACAACCTACCCCCACCCTGAAAGAGCAGGCCGGCCAAGCATCCCAACCTACCGAAGCTTCCACCCCTATCGAAACCGCAGCAGCTTCAGCTCCAGTCTCTCTCCCTTCAACAGACTCAACAACTGCCACAGCATCCGCCCCACAAGCATCGGAACCGGCAATTGCAACTATTGACAGCGTAGTTTCAGAGCCTGCAACTTCTGCAGAATCTACTACTTCTGCATCTATGGCAGCAGCAACAGCCCAACCCACAGAGCCCGCTTCTGAAGAAAACAGCAGCTTATGGCACTGGCTACTATTCGCAGGCTTAGGGGCTATCGCCTTATGGTTGCTACTAAAACTGATAAGCAAGAAAAAAACCACTGCCGGCGGTATAACTGAGAGCGGCAATGATAGCATTGTAACTGACAGCCACACTGATACGGACGGCGAATACAAAGCACCCGACCCCGCACCTGAAACAGAAAACCGTACAGAGCAGCCCAAAACCTACCCCAACGATGAAGCCAAATCATCTGTAGAAACAATCCCAGCAGCCACTACAACAGCTGCCGCAACCCAATCCAAAGCCGAAGATGACAGCTTGGACATGGAAGACGATTTCGATGATATTTTCTTCAGCGAAACCGAAACTGCCCCTGTAGAAAAAACCGAAGGCAACTTCAACTTGGATTTAGGTTCGATTGATCGCGAACAGGCCGGCATTGTATCTGGCGCACTGACTCAAGACGAAGAAACCCAAAAACGAGAATATGCCGATTGGGACAATATTGAATCAACCGAGAGCGTTTATGAGCCTGAAACCGAAAGTGAATACCAACATGTAGCCGTTGAGTTTAATGCCGGCGAAGATGTAACTGAAAACCAGAAAGCCACCACAGCCACAGAGCACGAATCAATCGATTCCGTTATTGAAACAGTTGAAACAACTGTACTAGATACACCGCTTCAGGTTTCTGACGATATCGTTATCGTTACCGACCAAACCGCTGACAACAAAGAACAGCGTTTGGCACCAATCGAAACCATTACAGTTCCAGAATTAGAAGTTAAAACGGCTGGAATTGATGCGTTACCACGCGCAGACAAAACCGATACACCGATATTAGAAGCCCAACTCGAAACCACTACCGAGCAGCTTTCTTCATCCGTTGAAGTTGCAGAGAATAACCAACCTGAGACTATTCATGCTTCTGGGTCTGCTTTCTCCCCAACCAAAGCAGAGCAACCTGAATCTTATACAAGAGAGTCCGCTTGGGCAGCTGTCTCTCTGCAAGAGAATGGTTTTACCTACCAAGACGAAGAAGATTTCGATAACACGGTTAATCTCTCCACCGATGATGAAGAAACTATCGAATGGGAAAGCATCAGTGTAGAAGACAGTTCACGCAGCGATGATGTTTTTATCTCCGAATCGGTTGGCATGACCGCTCCCTTGGAAGCAAAATACGAACTGGCACAAATGTATGTTGAAATCGGCGACCCCGAAGCAGCAAAAGAAACCCTGCAAGAATTGTTAGAAGAATCCAGCGGCATTATTCTGGAAAAAGCTAAAACCATGCTTGCTGAATTAGATAAATAATACCTCCTATTTTAAAATATAGAAAGGCTTACTAGATTATCCCTAAATTTCACACCATTTTCGCAACGTTTTTAGCTGTTTACTTAGTGTAGAATTTAGGGATAATCTAGTACAGATCAAAAATATTTGTCAAACAAAATGATAAACCACGTACACATATTTGCAGGTTTTCAATCCCCTATTAAGAATCACTAGACATTGCTTTTACCATCGCAATGATTTTTTCATTCATTTGCTTTATGATAGACAATAATTGCTATATTGAGGGATTAGCTTATCAAATCGCTCCATAAAAATTCGCCGTTTAGGACGAAACCTGATAAAACTTGCTCACCGTACAAACGATGAATTTTTTCATCTGCTATAACCCAAATTCATCATTTATATCTGTGCTTTGCGCGTGTATATCTGTACTTTGCGCGTGTAGCTTTCTGCTGTTGTCGCTACCGCTCTTCCTGTGGTTTATATCAGCCTCTCCTACCCATGCACTATAGCACACAGGCGGGATAGCCGGCGCCCAAGATACGCGGCCCGTGTGCACCGGTTGCGTGGTAAGGATTGCCGGATACGCGGTTTACCCAAGCGGCGGCCAGCCAACCAAATGCGGCTGCCTCCACCCATTGCGGGTCGAGATTAAGCGCAGCAGTGCTGTGCAAACTAACGCCGGCGGCAGTAAAACGCTTATTCAGGTTTTCCATCAATGCCGTATTGCGGATACCGCCGCCACAAACATAGATATTACGCACAGCTGGCGCGGCAGTGGTTACGGCATTATGAATGCTTTGCACAGTGAATTCAAGTAAGGTTCTCAGCACATCATGCGGGTTGAGGCCGTCTGAAAGCTGTGGCAACAGCCATGGCAGCGAAAACAGCTCGCGGCCGGTGCTTTTCGGATACGGACGGGCAAAATAGGGGTAGGCCAGCCATTGCGCGAGCAAACTGTCCAACACCCTGCCCTGCACGGCTTTTGCGCCGTTTTTATCGAAGGGAAGCTGCCAGATATGGTTTACCCATGCATCCATCAACATATTGCCCGGCCCAGTGTCGAATCCGAAAGCCGCCCCCTGCGGTGGCAGCACGCTGATGTTGGCAATGCCGCCGATATTGAGCACTACGCGGGTTTCGTTCGCGCTGCCGAACACGGTTTCGTGAAAAGCGGGCACCAGTGGCGCCCCCTGCCCGCCCGCCGCCAAATCGCGGCTGCGGAAATTGCCCACGGTCAAGATGCCGCTCTTTTCGGCTAACAAAGCCAAATCGGCCAACTGTATGCTATAACCGCTTTCGGGAGCATGGCGCACAGTTTGACCGTGGCAGCCGAGTGCGGTGATGTTGTGCGGAGGAATACCGGCGCGTTGCAGCAGCTCTGCTGCCGTTTGTGCATACAGAACGGCCAATTCTTGTGCCAGTATTGCGCTTCGGTGCAGCTCGTTGAAACCTATGTTTTGCAGATTGAGCAAATCGTTTTTCAGACGGTCGCTATAGGGAAGAAAAGCATGGGACTCGGCAGCCAGCCAACGGGTTTTATCCATACGCACCAGCACGGCATCCACACCGTCCATGCTGGTGCCGGACATCAGCCCGATATAGAGTTGTTCGTTCATGATTGCTGCAGGCCGTCTGAAAAAATGCCATTGTAACCTATTTGTAGTGCGCCGATAAAACATCTCTGCGCCTGCTTCTGCTGCGCAATACCGCCACACCGAAAAGGGCAGATGCCATGCATCGACATGAATACAACTTCTGAAAACATTTGTTAAGTATTCCATGACGCAGAGTGGCAATGGCTTTATAATGGAATTGAAGATAAAACGCCGCGCCGAAGCACAGCGTTTGGCTTGCCGGCAATCTTTGCAATTTTCCCGTAACCCAAGGTTCAAACAGAATGAACGTATCTTACATTCAAAAAATCAACTTTGCTTTTGCTGCACTGCTCATCGGCATGGTCGGCTATTTTATTTTCTGGGGCTTGGGTTACACCAACCACAACCACGTTATGCTGTTTTTGCTGGCTACGCTGTTTGGGGTGTTTATGGCTTTCAACATCGGCGGCAATGATGTGGCCAATTCGTTCGGCACCAGTGTTGGCGCAGGCACGCTTACCATCCCTCAGGCTCTGTTGATTGCCGCCATCTTCGAAGTGAGCGGCGCGGTGATTGCCGGCGGCGAAGTAACCGACACCATACGCAAAGGAATTGTTGACTTGAGGCAAATGCACCTTGAGCCTATGCAGTTTGTGTATATTATGATGTCGGCACTATTGGCTGCCGCGCTGTGGCTGCTGTTTGCCACCAAAAAAGGTTTCCCTGTATCAACCACCCATGCCATCATTGGCGGCATTGTCGGCAGCGCACTGTGCTTGGGTGCAATCAGCGGCAGCGACACCTTTGCTTTAATCCAATGGGGCAATTTGAGTGAAATTGCAGTTTCTTGGATACTCTCCCCCATGCTCGGCGGCCTGATTTCATATATTTTATTTTCACAAATCAAAAAACACGTTTTAGACTATAACACCGCAGCAGAAGAAAGCCTGAAAACCATCAAGCAGGAGAAAAAAGCCTATAAAGAGCAGCACCGCCAACATTTCGAAAGTCTCGATGAGTCCAGTAAAATCGAACTGGCCTCCGCTATGGCGCGCGATGCCCAGATTTACGGCGAAACCGATTTAGATCCTGCCGAGCTGGAATCTTCCTACTACAAAGGCCTGTATGACATCGATCACCGCAAAAGCAATATCGATGCCTATAAAGCCCTACATTCGTGGGTGCCGATTATTGCCTCACTCGGCGGCATGATGATTGCGGCCATGCTGATTTTCAAAGGCCTGAAAAACCTGCATTTAGGCATGAGCAGCGTCAGCAGCTATCTCACCATCTTCATGATCGGTGCCGCGATTTGGATGGCAACGTTTATCTATGCCAAAACCCTCAAACGCAAAGACTTGGGCAAATCCACTTTTCTGATATTCAGTTGGATGCAGGTGTTTACCGCCGCAGGTTTCGCCTTCAGTCACGGTGCCAATGATATTGCCAATGCTATCGGCCCGTTTGCCGCGATTATGGACGTTTTACGCACCGGCGACATCGGTACCCAAGCTCCCGTCCCGCCCGTGGCCATGCTCACTTTCGGTATTGCCCTGATTGTCGGCCTGTGGTTTATCGGTAAAGAAGTGATTCAAACAGTAGGCACCAGCTTAGCCGAGATGCACCCTTCTTCAGGCTTTGCCGCCGAACTGGCCGCCGCTTCCGTAGTAATGCTGGCTTCGCTAATGGGGCTGCCCGTATCCAGCACACACATTTTGGTTGGAGCCGTTTTAGGCATCGGCCTGGTGAACCGCAACGCCAACTGGGCATTAATGAAACCTATCGGCCTAGCTTGGGTAATTACCCTGCCCGCTTCTGCGGTATTATCTATAGTATGTTTCCTGATTTTGCGCACCCTATTCTGATTTCCGGCACATAAAAAACCGCGTAACCTCATATTTAATCGTTGCGCGGTTTTTTCGGATAACGGTTTTTTTTCAAACAACTGATATACGGCATCAGAATCAGCTCCATACTGTCTATACAGCCTTATCTTGCCTGTATTCCTGTGTTAGCTTTGTCAATGAATCCACTTCATTCCTTTACAGCATTGCTTCAGCCTACTATCTCTATACTCTGTCCTGCACCGAAAACACAGTAGATTCGCCATACAAGAACTTTTATCAGATATAACAAACCCGACCCTCAAACAAGACCCGAACTTGGTATTTGGCAGAGAGGAAGGGATTCGAACCCTCGATACGTTATTCACGTATACACGCTTTCCAGGCGTGCGACTTCAACCACTCATCCACCTCTCTGAGTAAGAAAGAATTATACGGGGTTTGCATTATGCTGGCAATCTCCTGGCGAAGTCTTTTCTCCGGCAGGCCGATACAGGTCTCTGAAAAATACTCTTAAAACTGTCTGAAAGGCTTAAATGCTATTATTTCTACACAGGCGGACATTCTAGATAAAAATATGGAAATATCGATTAAATAAATACCGGGATACTAAATGCTTGGGTTCCGTCCGTGCTGGCATGGCAGAAAATAAACGGGTTGTGTTTTTTGAATTTTGCAAAGATCTCAGGCTCAAGTTTCAGATGGCCGTCTGAAGCTTTAGCCGCCTGAAACTGTGTATGGCCGGCTCAACCTGCGCTGTTTTTCTTGTTTTCCAATATTTCCCAGCGTTCTAGTTTTTCCTGCAGCAGTATTTCGACTGCTTCTGCCCGCGCCTGCAGTAAACCGGCTTTTTCGTAGTTTTTGAACACTTCAGGAGCGGAAAGCTGCTCATTAATTTCGGCCTGTTCGTTTTCCAAAGTGGTGATTTCTTCGGGCAGCGCATCAAGCTCTCGTTGTTCTTTATAGGAAAGTTTTGCCGTACGGTTGGCTTTGCGCCCGTTGTCTATGTTTGCCGGCGGCTTTTCGATTTTGGTATCCGAGGCCGTCTGAAAGCTTTGTTCGCGCTTTTTGGCATCAAGATAATCTTCATAGCCGCCTATATATTCTTTCAGACGGCCTTTACCTTCAAATACAATGCTTTGTGTGATCACATTATCTAAAAACGCTCTGTCGTGGCTAACCAGAAACACTGTGCCCTGATAATCGCGTAAAAGTTCTTCTAAGAGCTCTTGCGTTTCGATGTCCAAATCGTTGGTTGGTTCGTCCAGCACCAGGATGTTGGCGGGCTTGGTGAACAGTTTGGCCAACAGGAGGCGGTTGCGCTCTCCGCCGGAAAGTGAGGAAAC
This sequence comes from Neisseria sp. 19428wB4_WF04, assembly GCF_015235335.1. NCBI lineage: Bacteria > Pseudomonadati > Pseudomonadota > Betaproteobacteria > Neisseriales > Neisseriaceae > Neisseria > Neisseria sp. 19428wB4_WF04. The sequence goes on along the minus strand of NZ_JADGLG010000001.1, from coordinate 43,114 downwards.
GGGGCTTTGTGCGCGGGCCGGATGGAATAAAAAATCTTCGAGATAGCTCATCACGTGCTTTTTCTTGCCGCCGACTTCTACATAATCGTTGCCTTGCCCGAGTGTGTAGAACACGGTGTCGTTTTCGTTGAGTGCGCTTCTGAATTGGTCGAAATAGGCTACTTCCTGTTTGCTGCCGATGCGGATGCGGCCGCAGCTTGGCTGCAATTCGCCCAAAATCAGCCTTAAAAAGGTGGTTTTGCCGATGCCGTTAGGGCCGATTAAACCGATTTTGTCGCCGCGCTGAATCACGGTGGAGAATTTGTCGATGATGATTTTGCCGCCGTATTGAAACGAGGCGTGCTCCAGCTCGGCGATGATTTTGCCGCTTTTTCCGCCGCTGTCGAGCTTGAAATTAACACGCCCCTGCACATTGCGGCGCTCTGCACGCTGGCGGCGCAATTCTTCCAAACGGCGCACGCGGCCTTCGTTGCGGGTGCGGCGCGCTTCGATGCCTTTGCGTATCCAGGCTTCTTCCTGTGCGTGGAATTTGTCGAACAGGCGGTTGTGTTCGGCTTCGACAGCCAATTCTTGCGCTTTCTTCTCGCTGTATTTGGAAAAACTGCCGAAATAGGAACGCAGAATACCGCGGTCGAGTTCGACAATACGCTCTGCAATATTGTCGAGAAAACGGCGGTCGTGTGTGATAACCACGATGCTGCCTTCAAAGGCTTTGAGCAGGTTTTCCAACCATATGATGGCGTTGATGTCGAGATGGTTGGTGGGTTCGTCCAGCAGCAGGATATCGGGCTTCTGCACCCATGCCTGCGCCAGTGCTACACGTTTTTTTTGGCCGCCGGAAAGGTTGCCGATTAATTCGTTTTCAGGCAAACCCAGCTCGCTGACGGCCTGCTTGATGGCGGCATCGAACTGCCAGCCGTTTTGCGCCTCCAGTTCGATCTGCACCTCATGTAGGGCTTTTAATAAAGCATCATTGGTGCCGCTTTCCAGTTCGCGGCTGATGCAGTGGTAGCGGCGCAGAATGCCGCGCAGCCCGCCCAAGCCTTCGGCCACCACATCAAACACACTCTCTGTAGGATTGAAAAACGATTCTTGCGGCACATACACGGTTTTCAGGCCGTTTTGCAGAATCAGCCGCCCCTCATCGGCCTTCTGCACACCTGCCAGAATTTTCAGCAGTGATGATTTGCCTGCTCCGTTGCGGCCGATAAGGCCGACTTTTTCCCCGCTCTCCAGCTGGAACGAGGCTTTATCAAGCAAGGCAACATGGCCAGCGGCGAATGAGAGATTTTCTGCTTGCAGGATGCTCATGGTTTCAAGGTGTGTAAAAAGCCCATATTTTAATAGATGAGGCCGTCTGAAAAAAGCGTTTCAGACGGCCTGACGCCGGGGAGCCGTTATCCGATATAATGGCTGTCTTGATGATTCAAACGTTTTTATTTTATGACCCAACCCGCCGTTTCTATCAAACGCCGCCTGATTGCGCTGCTATACGAAGCACTGCTGGCCGGCGCCGTTGGCGTGCCAGCCATGCTGCTTGCCGGCGTGGCTGCCACTCTGCTTAATACCGTTTCCTATATTTTGGCCAGCTTGGCGGCCATGTTGATTCCGTTAGCGGTGTGGTGGTTTTATTTCAAAGCCAACTGGTATCAAAAAGGACAAACGCTGCCGATGAAAGTATGGGGCATCGGTTTGACCGATGCGGCAGGCGCCCGCCCCCCGCTGCGGCAATTGCGCCTGCGCTTTATGTGGGCGTGTGTGCTGATTATTTTCGTCCCCATGCTGGCTTATTCGGCTTTGCGCCACTTGGGCGGGATACCTCCGAAACCGGCCTTCGGCGCAGCACTGGCTTGGTGGATACTGCCGTGGGGATTCGCTCTGTTCAACCCACAGCGGCAGTTTTTATATGACTATCTGGCCGGAACCCGTTTGGTTGATGCGCGGGGAAAACGCAAAATACAAAATCCCCAAAAATAATATAAAAACAAATCGGTTAAATACGTTATGCCCGGGCTTGATCCGGGCATCTCGCTATCCGGGGCCGAGTTAAATTGGCTCCAATAGAAAAAGCGCACCCAAACAGTACGCTTTTTTAGAAGAAATTTAAATATCTACATCCAAATCAAATGTTACCGCCGGATTGGTTGGCCATATAGGTTACGGCCGCTTTCACTTCATCGTCCGTCAGGCTGGCATTTCCACCTTTTGCCGGCATGAGTGAACCGCTGGGGCCGGTAAAGCCTTCGATTGCGTGCTTGAACAAGATTTCTTTACCCTGCTTGATACGCGGCGCCCATTCATCGTTTTTGGTGATTTTCGGCGCATTGGGAATGGCCGAAGTGGCTCCGTGGCAGGCGGCGCATGAGGTGTCGAACACTTTTTGTCCGTCAGCAGCAGAGACTGCGGTGCCGGCAGAATCCGAAGCGGAGCCTGCGGTATCTTCACCTGATGCAGCAGCACCCGAAGCACCGACTGCAGGCGCCTCCAAGTTGCCCCCCGACTGGTTGGCCATATAGGCGATGGATCGTTTGAGTTCGTCATCGGTCAAATCGGCCTGGCCGCCTTTGGCCGGCATGGCGTTAAAGCCGTTGAGAGCATTATTGAACAGGGTTTCGAAGCCTTTTGCGATACGCGGCGCCCATTCGTTATTATGGGTTACGCGGGGCGCATTGGGAATATTGCCATCGGCAGCGTGGCATTGGATACAGACTTTGTTGAAAATCTGCTCGCCGGTGCGCTGGCCGACAGGCGTGCCGTCTCCCATGGTAACGTTGCCTGCAGGCATGATACGGGTTTGGATGGCAGAGGGCGTTGAAGCCTCCACATCGCTGTAATAGCCGCCGGTAGCCAGCTTGACCAGAAAAAACAATACTGCAAGCAGGATGACGATGCCGCCGATCAGCGGAGTTAACGCAGAGCCTCGGGCTTTGTTGTTGCTTAAGTGGTTCATGTGGTTGAGCCTCGCCGTTTTGGTAGGTTGTGAGGATAAGGGCTTGTAGTGTTTTAAATCTGTTAATTTGCATTAACAATAATTTGCTGGATTATACTGAATTCGCGGCGGCTTTCCAATCGTTAAGTTTAACCTTCCTCAAAAAAATGCCGATTACTACATCAGCCTACACACCCTGCGGGAAAATAGCGCAGCCATTGCAGCTCCTCCCCGCGAAATAATTTTGCCAAATGAGGTGTTTTGCGTTAATCTGTCGGCCTTTACGCACCCATAGCTCAGTTGGAAGAGTGTCAGTTTCCGAAGCTGGAGGTCACAGGTTCGATCCCTGTTGGGTGCGCCAGTTCAACAGTCGGGCAGTGCCGTATTATGCGGTGCTGCCCGATTGGCTTCCAGGCCGTCTGAAAGCAGATTTTCTCTTGATAATGCCGATTTATTCTGTTGTAAATCAAACATTAAACTATATATGAATTTTTTCCGCCCCCACATGAAAGTTTTTGTCTTGATTGGATAGGGTGTTTGGGTTATCTTTTAAGCTCTTTTACTTCGATAAACGCTCAAGCGTCTGAACCAATTGATCGGGCTGCTTGGCTGCTGCTGTTTTTCTGCAGTGCGCGTACCCTAAACCGCTGCCTGCAGAAATTGCATTACAGGTGCTGTGGCGGAGCCGGCTTCCCCTATTGGTTTACACGCAGAAAAAAGAGGCAGATATGCAGTTATCAGGTGCACAAATACTCGTGCAGAGTCTGAAGGCTGAGGGCGTGGAATACGTTTTCGGCTATCCCGGCGGCGCGGTTCTCGAAATCTACGATGCGCTTTTCCAGCTCAATAAATTCAAACATATTTTGGTCCGCCACGAACAGGCGGCAGTTCACGCGGCAGATGCCTATGCGCGCACCAGCGGCAAAGTGGGCGTGGCGCTGGTTACTTCCGGCCCGGGCGCAACCAATGCCCTGACCGGCGTCGCCACTGCTTATTCGGATTCCATTCCCATTGTAGTGATTGCCGGCCAGGTGGCAACACCGGCCATCGGCACCGATGCATTTCAAGAGGTAGACACGGTAGGCATCACCCGCCCCTGCGTGAAACACAATTTTCTGGTAACCGACATCAACGAGCTGACCGTTACCATCAAAAAAGCTTTTCAGATTGCCGCCAGCGGCCGTCCCGGCCCGGTGGTGGTGGATATTCCCAAAGACGTTACCCAGGCGATGGCAAAATTCAGCTATCCGCAGGAAGATATTTTTATCCGCTCCTACCAGCCTGTTACACAGGGCCATACCGGCCAAATCAAAAAAGCCGTGCAGATACTCGCTTCGGCCAAACGCCCGCTGGTGTATTTCGGCGGCGGCGTGGTGCTGGGCAATGCGCATCAAGAGCTTATCGATTTGGTACGTTTAACCGGTGCGCCCTGCACCGGCACGTTGATGGGGCTGGGCGCCTACCCTTCGAGCGACCGCCGGTTTCTCGGCATGCTGGGTATGCACGGCACTTATGAAGCCAATTTGGCGATGCAGAATGCCGATGTGGTGGTAGCCGTGGGCGCACGTTTCGATGACCGCGTGGTATCGGTGCCTGCCAAATTCTTGGAAAAATCCAAAAAAATCATTCATATCGATATCGACCCCTCAAGCATCGCCAAGCGTGTGCGGGTGGATGTACCGATTGTGGGCGATGTGAAAAACGTGCTGTCCGAAATGGTGTGCCTGTGGAAAAAGCAGGAGCTGGCGGTTACGCCCGCTGCCCTTGAAAAATGGTGGCAAACCCTCGAAGCATGGCGCAGCCGCAACTGTTTGTGGTTTGATAACGACTGCGAAATCATCAAACCGCAATATGTGGTGCAGAAACTGGCCGAAGTTACCCGAAATTCGGCCATCATCACTTCGGATGTAGGCCAACACCAAATGTTTACCGCGCAATATTATCCGTTTGAGCGTCCGCGCCAATGGCTCAATTCGGGCGGTTTGGGCACGATGGGCGTGGGGCTGCCCTATGCCATGGGTGCCAAGCTGGCCGCGCCCGATCAAGATGTGTTCTGCATCACCGGCGAAGGCTCTATCCAAATGAATATCCAAGAGCTTTCCACCTGCTTCCAATACCGCATTCCGGTTAACATTGTTACCCTCAACAATGGTTATCTCGGCATGGTGCGCCAATGGCAGGAGCTTTATTACAGCAACCGTGAATCCGAAACCTATTTTGATTCGCTGCCCGACTTTGTCAAACTTTCCGAAGCCTACGGCCATGTGGGTATCCGCGTAGATAAAAAATCCGATGTAGAGGGCGCGCTGCGCGAGGCGGTAAGGCTGAAAGAGCACCTGGTATTTCTCGATTTCATTACCGACAAAAAACAAAACGTGTTCCCGATGGTAGGCAACGGCAAAGGTTTGGACGAAATGGTGCTGCCGCCGCATATGCGCCAAACGCCTGAAGATTCCGATGTAAACGATGTGAGAGACCGTGATTACGACACAAGGAGCGTGCCATAATGCGACATATTTTATCTATCCTGATGGAAAACGAATCAGGCGCGATGAGCCGCGTGGTGGGCTTGTTTTCAGCCCGCGACTACAACATCGATTCATTGGCCGTGGCCGCCACCGAAGACAAAACCCTCTCGCGCATGACCATCGTAACCCACGGCAACGACACTGTTTTGGAGCAGATCACCAAACAGCTCAACAAGCTGGTCGAAGTGGTAAAAGTGGTGGATTTGAACGAAAGCCGCTTCGTAGAGCGCGAGCTGATGCTGGTAAAGCTGCGCGCCTTGGGCAAAGACCGTGATGAATTTCTGCGCCTGGCCGAAATCTACCGCGGCAGCGTGGTGGACGTTACCGACAAAACCTACACAGTCGAAATCACCGGCTCCAGCGACAAATTAGACTCGTTTTTAGAAACCGTAGGCAAAGCCGCGATTCTCGAAACCGTGCGCACCGGTGCCGCAGGCATCGGCAGGGGCGAGCGGATTTTAAGAATTTAAACAGCTTTTTCAGACGGCCTCATGTTCAAAGCAAGGCCGTCTGAAAAACCAAACCCATTTCAAACGGCCGCCAAACCGCGCCGTTTGGAGAGCCGAAAAACTTTTTCAGACGGCCTCTTAAAGCCAATTCAGCCGTCTGAAAAAATAGCGAGGAAACCGCCATGCAGCCCGTTAAAATTGCCGCCACCATTGTGGTCAAACCCGAATACCGCCAAGAGCTTCACGGCGTGTTTGGGCAACTGGTATCGGCCAGCCGCCGAGAAGCGGGCAACCTGCGTTACGACCTGCACCAAGACATCGAAAACCCCGACCGCGTGGTGTTTTTCGAAATCTGGCAATCTCAGGCGGCGGTGGACGAACACGGCCAAAGCGCGCATTTTCAAAATTTTCTCAAAGCCATCGAAGGCAAAACCGAAAGCGTCAGCATTGTGCTGATGAGCGATATTTCCGATAACGCCGACCGATAACTTTTTCAAACATTTATCCCACATTTATCCCAAAGGAAGCAATATGCAAGTTTATTACGACAAAGACGCCGACCTCTCCCTCATCAAAGGCAAAACCGTAGCCGTTATCGGCTACGGCTCGCAAGGCCACGCCCATGCGGCCAACCTGAAAGATTCGGGCGTGAACGTGGTCATCGGCCTGCGCGCAGGCAGCTCATGGAACAAAGCCGTTGCCGCCGGACACGATGTGCGCAGCGTAGCCGATGCCGTCAAAGCCGCCGATGTGGTGATGATTCTGCTGCCGGACGAAACCCAGCCTTTTGTTTATCGAAACGAAATCGCTCCCAACCTGAAAGACGGTGCCGCCCTGGCATTCGCCCACGGCTTCAATATCCACTACAACCAAATCGTGCCGCCCCAAAACATCGATGTGATTATGGTTGCCCCCAAAGGCCCCGGCCACACCGTGCGCAGCGAATACCTCAAAGGCGGCGGCGTGCCCACCCTGATTGCCGTTCACCAAGACCACTCCGGCAAAGCCCGCGACATCGCCCTCTCTTACGCCGCAGCCAACGGCGGCACCAAAGGCGGCGTGATTGAAACCAACTTCCGCGAAGAAACCGAAACCGACCTGTTCGGCGAACAGGCCGTATTGTGCGGCGGCGCGGTAGAGCTGGTGAAATGCGGCTTCGAAACCCTGGTTGAAGCCGGCTATGCCCCCGAAATGGCCTATTTCGAGTGCCTGCACGAGCTGAAACTGATTGTGGATTTGATGTATGAAGGCGGCATTGCCAACATGAACTACTCGATTTCCAACAATGCCGAATACGGCGAATACGTTACCGGCCCCGAAGTGGTTACGCCCGCCACCAAAGAAGCGATGAAAAAAGCACTCTACCGCATCCAAAGCGGCGAATACGCCAAAATGTTCATTCAGGAAGGCGCCGCCAACTACGCCAGCATGACCGCCCGCCGCCGCCTGAATGCCGACCACCCCATCGAAAAAGTGGGCGCGCAACTGCGCAGCATGATGCCGTGGATTGCCAAAAACAAACTGGTGGATCTGGACAAAAACTAAACCGGCATACGGTGCGCCATAACGGTTTTTCCCGCTGCCGCAAAACACAGGCCGTCTGAACCCTTTCAGACGGCCTGAAACTTTCTGCATCATCCAAACAGCCGGTGCCTTCTAAAAATTCTGCCTGAACTGCCTGCCCCCAACCCAACCGCCGGCTTTGCAAAGCTGCCGGGCGGAAACGGCAGTAATGATTTCAGACGGCCTGCGGTTTCTGCAAATTCAAATATGGGCGGCATGTGGATAACGGCCGTTTAGCGAGCCCGTTTTCCCTCCGCCGCAAGAATATAGCCCATCTCTACATTTCCGTTACCGCATGGCTGCACCCCAGCCAGCTCAAAGAAAACAGTTTTATAAGCCCCAGGCGGTACAGAATCAGCTCCGTACTGTCTGCGCGGCCTGCCTTGCACCCAAAGGGTACGATACAGGCCGTCTGAAACCTTTCAGACGGCCTGTATTTGCAATAAGCCAAACCAACATACCATGCTTTTACAGCGGATTCACGATAACGGTTGCAGCAGCGGTATAGATTGAAGGCGAAGCCGCAGGGAGTACACCTGCCCTGCGGCAACCGTTTAGCGGCGGTAGAGCGCCGCCATGGTTTGCGCTGCTTTCACACAGGTTTCCACATCTGCCACCAGCGCGATGCGCACATAGCCTGCACCCGGATTGCCGTGTCCGGTATCCCGCGCCAGAAAGCGGCCGGGCAACACTTGGACGGCGGCCTGCTGCCACAGCGTTTTGGTAAAGGCCAAATCGTCGCCGCCCGGCACTTTCAGCCAAATATAAAACGAAGCATCAGGCAGGCGCACATCAAAAGCGGTTTGCAGGATAGGCAGCACTTTGTCGAATTTTTCCTGATACAGGCGGCGGTTTTCGACAACGTGTGCTTCATCGTTCCAAGCAGCGGTGCTGGCGCGTTGGACGGGAATGCTCATGGCACTGCCGTGATAGGTCCGGTAGAGCAAAAAGGCTTTGAGCAACCCGGCATCGCCCGCCACGAAGCCGGAACGCAGGCCGGGCACGTTGGAGCGTTTGGACAGGCTGGTAAACATCACGATGCCCTTGTTGCTGCGGCCGAGCTGCCGTGCGGCCTGCAAACCACCGATGGGCCGGTTGCCGCCGAAATAGATTTCAGAATAGCATTCGTCAGAAGCAATAACGAAACCGTAGCGCTCCTGCAGGGCGAAGAGTTCCGCCCAATCGCCAAGCTGCATCACGCTGCCGCTTGGGTTGCCGGGCGAACACACAAACACCAGCCTGGTGCGCTGCCAAACGGCTTGCGGCACCTGGCTCCAGTCGGGCAGAAAACGCGGGGCGCGGCAGTTGGCAAAATGAATTTCGCCGCCGCCGAGCAGGGCGGCGCCTTCGTAAATCTGATAAAACGGATTGGGGCAGACCACCACGGGTTTGAGGCCGTCTGAAACATGCTCGAGCACCACTTGGGCAAAGGCAAACAGCGCTTCTCGGCTGCCGAGCACGGGCAGGATTTCGGTTTCGGGGTCGAGCTGCAGGCCGCCGTAGCGGCGTGCCGCCCAATCCGCACAGGCTTGGCGCAGCTCGGGCAGCCCGGCCGACAAAGGGTATTGTTCAAGCTCGGGCAGAGCGGCGGTGAGCGCATCGGTAATCACGGCAGGCGCGGGGTGTTTGGGTTCGCCGATGTGCAGCGGCACGGGCACAACACCGGCGGGAGGATGAATGCCGGCCAGGGCTTCGCGCAAGCGGGCAAACGGGTAAGGTTGCAGGGTGTTAAGTAACGGATTCATAGCATGGGTTTGAACGCATAATATTGAAAATAATGCGTATCTTAACATCAATCACGCAGGGTGTGCGGCTGCAAAAGCGCGGTTTCCACCGCCGTTGCCGGCGCATTACGGCTGCAATAAAGCCCTGCGGTCGGCTGCAGCGTTTGGGCGGTTAATCACGGCACAAACCGCGCAGAACAAGATACCGAGCCTCAGGCACCACCGACGCAATCCGCCTTCTCGGCTTGCCGAACCGGCCTCTTCCGGCTGCCAAAGAGATGCAGCGCTGTATCGCTGCTATCTTTGATGCACTGCATATCTACCTCACCGCGCCCGACACATACCACCCCAACACCGCCAGTGCCGCTGCCAGAAACACCCATGCACTGATTTGCACGATTTCGTGCAGGGCGCGTTTCTGTTTACGGCCAAACAGGCGGTGCACCACCAAAGCAACCAGTGCAATCAAAAACACAATGCGTAAAATGCGGCCTATCATGATATTCCGTTTTCCTGCCAAACTTGCCGCAGCGGCCGTCTGAAAAATCCAGCCCCGCCCTGCCGGGCTGTGTAAAAACAGTGGGCTACCCGCTGCGGCCATACACACACAAACCATAACCAAACCGCTATAATAGCCGCTTTCCCAAACCAGCGCCTGCCGCCATGACCGACAAAACCGATGTTTGGATTGTAACCCCGCAGAAAATCGCGTTTGAAACGCCGCTTGCCCTGCAAAACGGGCAAACCCTGCCGCGCTTCGATCTAATGGTCGAAACCTACGGCACGCTCAATGCAGATAAATCCAACGCCGTATTGGTCTGCCACGCCCTTTCAGGCAACCACCACGTTGCCGGCCGCCACTCGCCCCACGACAAACACCCCGGCTGGTGGGACACCATGGTCGGCCCCGGCAAGCCCATCGATACCGGCCGCTTTTTTGTGGTGGGGGTAAACAACCTCGGCGGCTGCCACGGCAGCACCGGCCCCTTGAGTACCAACCCTGAAACCGGCGGAGAATACGGTGCCGATTTCCCCGTGGTAACGGTAAAAGACTGGGTGCAGAGCCAAGCCCTTTTGGCCGACCGGTTCGGCATCAGGCAATGGGCGGCGGTTGCAGGCGGCAGCTTGGGCGGAATGCAGGCCCTGCAATGGGCGGTAGACTTTCCCCGGCGCGTGCGCCATGCGCTGGTGATTGCCTCGGCTACCCGTCTTTCTGCCCAAAATATCGCCTTCAACGACATCGCCCGCCAAGCCATCATCACTGACCCCGATTTCCACAACGGCCACTACCGCCGCCACGGCACCATTCCCCGCCGCGGCCTGCGCATTGCCCGCATGATGGGGCACATCACCTATCTGGCCGAACAAAGCCTGGGCAGAAAATTCGGCCGCAACATGCACGCCGAAGGCTATCGATACAGCTACGATGTTGAATTCGAAGTCGAATCCTACCTGCGCTATCAGGGCGACAAATTTGCCGAGCGCTTCGATGCCAACACCTATCTGCGCATGACCAAAGCGTTGGACTATTTCGCCCCCGCCGCCGAGTTCGGCAACGATTTGACCGCCGCCCTCAAAACCGTGCAGGCCAAATTTTTCGTGGCCGGCTTCAGCAGCGACTGGCGTTTTGCCCCCGCCCGCTCGCGCGCGCTGGTGAAACATTTGGTGAAGGCCGGCAAAAACGTGCAGTATATCGAAATAGAATCGCACCACGGCCACGATGCCTTTCTGATGGCAGACGAGCCTTATCTTTGCGCCGTGCGCACCTATATGGACAACATAGCCCGGGAGTGCTGCCGTGATTGAACTGCGCGATGATCTGCAATTGATTTACGACTGGATTCCCGCCGGCAGCCGCGTGCTGGATTTGGGCTGCGGCAGCGGCGAGCTGCTTTCTGCGCTGATGCGGCAGAAAAACTGCACCGGCTACGGCGTGGAAATCGACACCGAAGGCGTGATTGCCTCGATGTCGCGCGGCATCAACGTGATACAGGCCGATTTGGAGCAGGGGTTGCGCGATTTCGACAGCGGCAGCTTCGATGTTTTGGTACTGAGCCAAACCATACAGGCCATGCAGAACACCGAAACCATCCTGCAAGACCTCACCCGCGTGGCCCGGCAGGCCATCGTGTCGTTTCCCAATTTCGGCTACTGGAAAAACCGCCTGCAAATCGGCCTATCCGGGCATATGCCGGTGAGCGAACGCATGCCCTACCAATGGTATAACACGCCCAATATCCACTGGTGTACGCTGCACGATTTCGACCGCCTGTGCGCCAAAAACCATATCCGCGTGCTCGAGCGCACAGTGATGACCGCCGGCAGGCGCATCAATATCCTGCCCAACCTGCTCGGCAGCCTGGCGTTTTACCGGGTGGGTTAGTTTATGACAAACAATCAAACAGAGGCCGTCTGAAACATTTCAGACGGCCTGAAGTGTCTTTATCACAGTATGAAACCTTTGCCCCCAGATGTGGATGCAGTTCAAGGCGCAGCAGCGCAGCGGGCGCAAACATATCAGACAGACAGGCAGGCGAGCGGGCAGTAACCCCAAAGGGCAGAAACGCACAACACAGAAATGCGCCGCAGATGGGAGCAGGTGCAAAGGCTCCGGCATGGCTGCGTTCCGTTTTCAGCGGAATAACTGCACCGTTGCCAAGCCCAAAGCGGCCAGCAGCAGCGAGCCGAGCAAATGCAGCAAAACCACTGCCAGCACAGCACCCCACCGCTGCGCTTGCAACATACCGATAATTTCCAGCGAAAACCCAGAAAAAGTAGTGAGACTGCCGAGAAAACCGGTGATCAGCAGCAAACGCCAATTGGGGCTGAGCGCAGGGAAACAGTCCAGCAATGCGGCAATCAGGCCGATTAAATAAGCACCCGTCCAGTTTGCCGCCAGCGTGCCGAACGCAAACCACGAAGCCGTGCCCGCAAACCATAGGCCGAACGCGTAGCGCAGCAATGCGCCGAATGCGGCGCCTGCAACGATGGCGGAAAAATTGGCAAACATGGTGCTATCCTGTCAAACCGAAAAGGCGGCCGGTGCCGGAAAAGGTTTTCAGACGGCCTGAAATCTTGGCAAAACTCATTAAAGCCGTCTGAAATGTTGGATTCCGTCATGCTCGGGCTTGAAAGGTGGATATTTCAGAAGTATCCGGCGCCGGATTGCCGGGTCAAGCCCGGCAATGGCGGGCTGTGCTACCGCAAACCGTGTATCCGCATAAGTTTTCAGATGGCCAGAAGCCAGTGCCGCAAAGGTTTTGGTCTGAAACCTTTACAGTGGATTCAATTAATTTTCAGTAGTAAGGCAACAAGCCGCAGCAACGTTGTAATGGAGTAAGCAGATTCACTATAGCAGGCCGTTTAGGCCGTCTGAACATTATACTCGGATCAAGCCCGGGGGTATGGCGGGAAGCCGACAACCGGCTATCCGGCAAAAGCTACGGCATTTATTCCGCTGCAGGCAGCTCCATCGCCAGCACGGCGGCCTGCTGACGGCGGCGGAAGGCTTCGAGTTGTTCGGCCAGCCCGGGGCTTTCGTTGGCCAGCATGGCCACGGCAAACAAAGCTGCGTTGGCAGCACCGGCCTCACCGATGGCAAACGTGGCCACAGGAATGCCTTTGGGCATCTGCACGATAGACAGCAACGAATCTTTTCCGCTCAGATATCTGCCCGGCACGGGCACACCCAACACCGGCACGGTGGTTTTGGCCGCCACCATGCCGGGCAGATGGGCTGCTCCGCCCGCGCCGGCAATAATGGCTTTGATGCCGCGCGCACGCGCGTTTTCGGCGTATTCAAACATTAAATCGGGAGTGCGGTGCGCGGAAACCACGCGGGCTTCATAAGCTACGCCGAACGCTTCCAAAATCTTTGCGGCCTGCTGCATCACCGGCCAGTCGCTGCTGCTGCCCATGATAATGCCGATTTGAATCATTGCTGCTCCTTAAAATAGGGTTGGGGGGACGGGAAACCGCTGTCTGCCCGGCGCCGCCGGGGGCGCAACGGCAGCAGAACCGGCTTCATTTTTGCTGCGCCGCTGCCGCGCCCTGCCCCGCTGCTTTATGGTTTGTTTATGGTTTGCGGCCGATTACCCTGAGTCGGAAAACGGGCAGCCCATTATACACAAGGGCATGCCCCGAAGCGGGATACAGCCGTCTGAAAAAGCTTTCAGACGGCCTGAGATCTTTGCAAAAATACCTTTAATAATGCCGTCTGAAATGCTTAAATCCGTTATTCCCGCCTACACGGGGGAGCGCACAGCGGACGTGCAAAGCTCATGACGATTATTGAATATTTCAGACGGCCTGAATGAGTTTTGGCAAAGGTTTCGGCCTGTCAGCGTTTTTTCAATTCGGCATAAGCGCGCTTGGCCGCCGGGCTGTCGGGATAGGTTTGAATCAGTTTGCGCCAAGTGTCGCGGGCGATGTCCTGCTGCTGCATACGGTATTGGCACGAGCCGACACCGAACAGGGCTTCAGATGCCTGGGGGCTGTTGCGGAAACGTTTGGCAAAGCGGTTGCCGATATTGATCACCGATTCGCAGTTACCCATGCGCTGGTGGCTTTGCAGCAGCAGATACATTTGCTCGCGGGCATCATCGCTGCCGTTGCCGCCGCTGTCGGCACCGCGCAACAGCGCAATGGCGGCGGCGTAATTGCCGCTGCGGTATTGCCTGAGGGCATGGTCGTATCCGCCGGCAACGGGGCTGGCGGAGTCTGCCGGGGCGGCTGCACCGCTGCCGCTGCGTGTGGCTGTGCGGGCGGCAGGGCGGCGTTCCAATTGACGCACACGGGTTTGCAGGCTTTCTATCTGCTGCTCCAAACGGGCCGTCTGAATGCCCAGTTTATGGATTTGCGCCTGCATATCGGGTTCGGGATAGGGAATACGCGCTTGGGGCGGACGACTTTGGGTTGCCGGAGCCGGAGAAGCGGCCATATCGGCGCAGGCATTGAGCAGAAAAACGCAAAACAGCAGGGCGGGAAATTTGGAAGGCATGATGTTCTCACGGTTATTTTTTCAACAACAGGGTAAGGCCGTCGCCCACGGGCAGCGTGATGGGAATAATGCGGTTATCGTGCGGCAGGTTGCGGTTGAATGCCTGTAAAACGGCATGGGCATCGGGGCTGTCGGCGGTAGCAGGCTGCAGCACGCGTGAACCGAGCAATACATTGTCGATAGCGATGATGCCGCCGCTGCGCACCAGTTGCAGACAACGCTCGTAATATTGCGGGGTGGGCGGTTTGTCGGCATCAATCAAGGCGATGTCGTAGCTGCCGCTGCGGCCTGCGGCGATTAAATCATCGAGCGTGAGCAGCGCGGGTTGCAGGTGCAGGGTGATTTTGTGCGCCACGCCTGCGGCCTGCCAAGTTTCGCGGGCGGTGTCGGTGAAAGTAACGTTGATGTCGCAGGCGGTAACGGTGCCTTCGGGCGGCAGCACCAAAGCCATAGCGGTGCTGCTGTAGCCGGTAAACACGCCCACTTCGAGATAATGTTCGGCGCGAATCAGCCGCGCCAGCCATGTGAGCAGCGCGGCCTGCTCGGGCGCAACGGCCATTTTGCCCAAGCGGTGTCCGGACATGCGGCGGCGCAGGGCGGCCAAAACGGGCGGCTCGGGCTCGCCGATGCTGTTCAGATAGCCGGCAAGCTGCGGGGAAATATGGTGTTTGTGGGTTGCCATGGCTGCAAAGGCCGTCTGAACGGCATCAGTCGGGCTGGTAGGCGTAGGGCTTTTTCGGCAGTTTGGCCGCTTCATAGCCCGCCTGTTCTTCGGGGTTGAGTTCCACATCCCACAAAAGGGCGCGGTTTTTCAGGCGTTGCTGAGCCTCTTGCGGGTGTTTTTCGATGTAGTCGTTAAGAAAACGGGTGGCCTCGGATTGGTAGTGATACATGGGGTGTTCTCTTTCGGTTTGATGCATTTATGTTGCTCAATACGCGCAATTATAGCCGAAAAAACGGCATATGCGGCGCAGTGATGGGGTATAATGCGCCGTTTTGCCGGCAGTGCGGCGGATTTGGCAGACAAGCCTGCCTGTCGGGTAACGCAGGCCGTCTGAAACCTTTTGCAGCAAGGTTTGCATTCAGGTTTTTCTGCAAAGGTTTCGGGTGTCGGAAAAGCCGGGGTGTTGCGCTTTCCATGCGCAAACGGCGTGTGTTTTGCCGCAATCACGGCTTCGTGATTTTTTGGGTATGCTCAAAAACCATGCGGCTCCGCCGTGCCTTTCGGCATCACTCTCTCCGAAAATCCCAAAACGGGCGTTCGGATAAAAGTGATAAAGTGTAAACAACACTAGAATTTTCTACATTTCAGGCATTTCAGACGGCCCGGTATTTGTTTTATGGTTGGATCAATATGTTGAAAAAATGGCTGCGCAAAGTGCTGCCCGGCAAATCGGGCAGGCTGCGTGCGCACAAAGAAACGGTTGCATTTGCCGAACACCGAATCAGCGCCGATATGCTCAGCTTCGCCGCCGAAAAAGTGGTGCGCCGCCTGCACAACGAAGGTTTCGAAGCCTATGTGGTGGGCGGTGCGGTGCGCGATCTGCTGCTGGGCATCGAGCCGAAAGATTTCGATGTGGCCACCGATGCCACGCCCGAGCAGGTGCGCAAAATATTCCGCCGCAGCCGCATCATCGGCCGGCGTTTCCAGATCGTGCACGTGATGGTGGGGCCGGAAACCATCGAAGTTACCACATTCCGCGGCGGCGGCAAGGTGCAGCACAACGAACACGGCCGCATCATGAAAGACAACACCTACGGCAGCATGGAAGAAGATGCCGTGCGCCGCGATTTCACCTGCAATGCGCTGTATTACGACCCGATACGCCAACAGATCATCGATTTCCATCACGGCGTGGCCGACATCCGCGCGCGCAGGCTGGTGATGATCGGCGACCCAGGCTCGCGCTATCAGGAAGACCCTGTGCGCGTGTTGCGCGCCGTGCGCCTGTCGGCCAAGCTCGGCTTTGAAGTGGAGCGGGAAACTGCCGCTCCGATTGCCGAGTATGCCGGCCGTCTGAAACAGGAGCCGGCGGCGCGCCTGTTTGACGAAATCATGAAGCTGCTGTTTTCCGGCCACGCCCTGCAATGCCTGGCACAATTCGAGCGTTTGGGCGTGGCGGCCGGCATCCACCCGATTCTCACCGCCCTGCAACAGGCGGGAAAAAACGGGCAGGGCATGATTACGCACGCCCTGCGCAACACCGATGAGCGTTTGCTCGCCGGCAAATCGGTGTCGGTAGGTTTCGTGCTGGCCGCCGTGATGTGGCCGCAGCTCGAAAGCTGTTGGCAACGCAATCTCGCCGCCGGCCAAAAGCCTGCACCCGCGCTCACCCAAGCCGTTAATGAGCTGCGCGACATCGGAAAAGGCTGGGGTGTGCCGCAGCGGTTTTCCGCCACCATGCGCGAAATCTGGCAGCTCCAACCACAGTTTGCCAACCGCCGGGGCGCACGCCCGCACCGCCTGATTGCCCACCCGCGCTTTCGCGCTGCCTACGATTTTCTGCTGCTGCGCGCCGAAACCGGCAGTGC
Organism: Neisseria sp. 19428wB4_WF04; assembly: GCF_015235335.1. Lineage (NCBI taxonomy): Bacteria > Pseudomonadati > Pseudomonadota > Betaproteobacteria > Neisseriales > Neisseriaceae > Neisseria > Neisseria sp. 19428wB4_WF04. The sequence continues at coordinate 26,390 of NZ_JADGLG010000001.1, read as the reverse complement.
CGACCCCGGGCTGGCGCAATGGTGGACGGCCTTCCAACACGCCGGTGATGAAACCCGCCTGCTGATGAGTGCAGGGCAGGAAAAGGAAAACGGCGGCGCAGGCGGAGAAAAACGCAAACGCCGCCGCAGGCCGCGCAAAAAGAAAGAAGGAAGCAGCCATGCCGTCTGAAAACCGTTTGGCTTTAACACTGCTGTTCCGCGAATATTGCAGCCTGTGCCGCAAAATGCGCAATGCCCTGCTGCCCTATCAAGCCGAATACGGATTTGATTTGGAAATCATCGATGTGGACAGCCACCCGCAGCTGGAAGAAAAATACAACGAACTCGTGCCCGTTTTGCTGCACGGCCACACCGAAATCTGCCATTGGTTTTTAGACGAACCCAAATTGCAGGCTTTTTTGCACGCCTGCCGCCAGAGTTAAACCACTTATTTGACAACCGCTCCCTGCAAATTTCAGGCCGTCTGAAAACAATTCGTTCAGACGGCCTGATATCTTTGTGCCGCGCCGCAAAAACCCTTACACTACCCGCTTTCACCGCCACAAAAAGCAACCACCATGAGAAGCCGCCGTTTACGCGAACTGCTTGAATTGCTGCAACCCTATTGGTCGAAAGACCCCGAGCTGAACCTCACGCAGGTTTTGCAGAAAATCGCCGCCGAAGCGGGCTTTCACAAACCCCTTGCCGAGCTGACAGACGAAGTGGTTATCTACCACCTGAAAATGAGCAGCCTCGGCAGACACGAACCCGTTCCGGGCGTGCAGAAAGATTATGAAGAAGACTTCAAAACCGCCCTACTCAAAGCGCGCGGCATCATCAAAGAATAAAACAGAGAGCGGAATCCAAAACCATTTGCGTGCGCCCATGCCCGCACACGATACCGGCGCAGCAAACACCGGCATGAATCTGCAAACGCTTCAGGCCGTCTGAATCATCAAAACCGCCCTACTTCCAACCTATTTTCCAACCCGCCATGCACGCACAGCCGTTTGACCCGCTCGCCATTGCCGTTGAAGGCACCAACCTGATTGAAGCCTCGGCCGGCACAGGCAAAACCTACAATATCGCCGCCCTCTTCACCCGCCTGATTGTGCTCGAAAAAATGCCGGTGGAAAGCATATTGGTGGTTACGTTTACCAAAGCTGCCACCGCCGAGCTGAAAACCCGCCTGCGCGCGCGCTTGGACGATGCCTTGTCGGCGTTGGAACACGGCGGCACTTCAGACGGCCTGCAAAACCACTGCCTCAGCCGCCACCCCGGCGACGGCTTTATCCTGCCGCTGCTGCAGCAAGCCCTGCAGCACGAAAGCCGCGAAAGGCTGATGGTTCGCCTGCAGGCCGCCATCAGTCGATTCGACAATGCCTCGATTTACACCATACACGGCTTCTGCCAGCGGCTGCTGCGCGACTATGCCTTTTTGTGCCAAGTGCCGTTCGATGTCTCGCTCACCGGCGACACCCGCGAACGCCTGCTCACACCCGCGCAGGATTTCTGGCGCGAAAAAGTGTCGCCCGACCCGTTGTTGGCGCAATTGGTGTTCAAAAACCGGCAAACCCCGCAAACCGCGCTGGCGGCCGTCAAACACTTTACCGGCCGCCCCTATTTGGTTTTCAGACGGCCTGAGAGCGATTTAGCCGCAAGCTACGCTGCGGCGGAACAAAGCTGGCAGGAAATCCGCACCGCCCTGCCCGCTTTGGAAGAAAAATTCTGGGCGCTGTTTGCCACCGTTTTAAACGGCACCTATTTCAAAAAGCCTTCCTATCAAGAACTCTTCGCCACCCTGCAACAGGCCGCCGCACACAACCGCCTGCCCGAGGTGCCGCAAGAAGCCAAGAAAAAGGAAGATTTTTTCAAACGCTTGGAAAACCTTTCTGCCGAAACCCTGCCCGGCAAAATCAAAAAAGGCAAAACGCTAGATGCCCAAACGCAGGCCGGGTTCGACAAACTGGCCGCGTTCGGCCGCCAACTGGCCGGCATTGCCCAAACCGAACAAAACGCCCTTGCCGCCCTTTATTTCGATCTGCTCGACTATCTTGCCGCCGCGCTGGCCGAACACAAAAAAAACCACCGCGAGCGGGTGTTTGACGATTTACTGCTCGATGTTTACCACGCCCTCGCCACCGGCGCACACGCCGATGCGCTGGCGCAAGCTGCCGCAGCCGACTGGCAGGCCGCACTGATAGACGAATTCCAAGACACCGACCCGCTGCAATACACCATCTTCAGCCGTCTGTTTGCCGGGCAAAACCGCCCGCTGTTTTTGGTGGGCGACCCCAAACAGGCCATTTACAGCTTTCGCGGCGCCGATATCCACGCCTATCTGCAGGCCGCGCACGATGCCGGCAAACGCTACACGCTGGCAGTCAACCACCGCAGCCACGGCAGGCTGATACGCGGCATCAACGCCCTTTTCCGGCTAAAAAACCGCCCGTTCGTCATCGACCATATCGGCTATGCCGATGTGGGTGCCTCACGCGAAACCTGCCGTCTGAACGCCGGCGGCAGCGCCATACAGGTGCGCTGGCTCAACCGCCCCGATGAAAACAGTAACAAAGATATGCTGCGCAACCGTGCCGCCGCATACTGCGCCGATGAAATCGCCGGCCTGCTCAACCAAGCCGCAGCAGGCCGTCTGAACTACCGCAAACATCCCGATGATGCCGGAAAACCGCTGCAGTCGGGGCAGATTGCCGTATTGGTGCGCACCTACAACGAAGGGCGGATGGCGGCCGCCGAATTGAAAAAACGCGGCATTCAAAGCGTGTTGTTAAGCCGCGAATCGGTGTTTGCCACCGAAGAAGCCGCAGCCGTTGCCGCCCTGCTCGGCTTTTGGCTGCAGCCGCACGACACCGGGCCGCTGCGTTTCGTGCTCGGCGGCGTGCTGTTCAACCAAACAGCCGCCGAACTCTACGCCCTCAACCGTGATGAAAACAGCCTGCTCGAATGGATGGCATCGGCACACGATGCTGCCGAAACCTGGCAGCAATACGGCATTTACGCCGCCATGCAGCAGTTTGCCGCGCGCCACGGCATTGAAGAGCGGCTGCTGGCCGAAGGCAACGAACGCAGCCTCACCAACTATCACCAGATTATCGAAAGGCTGGCCGAAGAAAGCGGACACAACCTCGGCCCCGCCCCGCTGCACCAATGGCTGCTCTCACAAATTCAGACGGCCGCCGACAACACCGCCCACCCCGACAACAACCTGCTGCGGCTGGAAAGCGATGAAAACCTGGTGCAAATCGTAACCATGCACGCCGCCAAAGGCTTGCAGTATCCCGTGGTATTCTGCCCGTTTGTGTGGGACAGCAAAAAGCCCGAAAACCACTGGCAGATTCTCCACCGCAACGGACAGGCCGAACTGCTCGCCCCCCACCAGCCCGATGAAGCCGACAGCAGCCGCCTTGCCGATGAAAACCTCAGCGAAAACCTTCGCCTGCTCTACGTTGCCCTTACCCGTGCCGAAGAGCGCCTGACCGTGTATGCCGCCCATTGCAGCGACACCCCCCGCAACCCGCTGGCCTATCTGCTCGAAGGCGGCACAGACGCAGGCCGCGCCGAAACCGAAGCTGCCTATACCGCCGCCGCAAAAACCGAGCGGGCCGCCAAATTGAAGCGCAACTGGCAGCAGTTTATTGCAAACGCCCCCCCCAACACCGATTTTGCGTTCACCGAAGACATACCGCCGGCGGCAAACTACCGGCCGCCGGCGGCTTCAGACGGCCGCTATCTGGCGCAAAACCTGCCTGTCCGGCTGTTTGAAACCATAAACCACACCAGCTTCACCGGTTTAAGCCGCCAAACCCGCCACCGCAGCGGAGATAGGGAGCAGGCCGGCGAAGAGCTGCAACCTGCCGTCGATCTGGCCGAAACCGGTGATGCGCCCGTATTCAGGCCGTCTGAAAACCCACCAAGCCCGGGCGGGCGCGATATCCATGCTTTTGCGCGCGGAGCCGATGCCGGCGTTTGCCTGCACGAAATTTTAGAGCAGTTTGACTTTTCCACCCCCGCATCCGACCAAAGCGATCTCGTGCGCACCGTCCTTGAACGCTACGGCTTCGAGCCGCATTGGCAGCAGGCCGTTGAAACCATGCTCGACCACACCCGTTCTGCACCGCTGGGCAGCGGCACGCTCGCCGACACGCCCACAAAACGCCGCCGCGCCGAAATGGCATTCACGCTGCATATGCACGACTTCACGCTCAAACACCTGCAGCAATGGTTTGCCCGCCCCGATAACGGCCTGCCTGCCGAGTGTGCCGCTGCCGCCCAACTCTTGGATTTTAACGATGTAAAAGGCTTTCTCAACGGCTTTATCGATATGGTGTGCCTGCATTCAGACGGCCTCGTTACCCTAATCGATTATAAGTCCAACCATCTCGGGCCAACCGCCGCCGATTACCACCAGGCGGCCATGAACGAAGCGGTGGCACACCACCACTATTACCTGCAGGCCTTGATTTACGCCATTGCCGCCGCACGCTATTTCCGTTCACGGCAACAGCCTGTGCAGAAAATCGCCGTACGCTATCTCTTTCTGCGCGGCCTTAACGGCAGCGGCAACGGCATTTGGGCTTGGGATTTCGATATCGGGCTGCTGTCCGGCTGGCTGGAAAACGGCTGAGTCTGTTACGTTTATTTTATGGTTCAGCCAAAATACAAACGATACCGCCCTTCCGTGCCGCCCATAGTGAGCCCGCTTTATTTGGATTGCGGCTCTGCTGCGCCCCAGCCCAAAGAGCACGGTTTTGCCGGCCGCTAAAGCGGCAGTGTAGCCGGCTCCATATTGTCTGTGCGGCCTGCAGCCCTGCTCCGTATCGAAAACAAAGCGGATTCACCATACGCTGTATCGGTTCGGCATCTGTTTCGTTTTATTTCGATTCCACATCAAAACCTTGATGCTGCCACACACCAAACTGCACACCAAAAACGCAGCCCCATAAACACCTGAAGCCGTCTGAAAACAAGGCGCAAATAAAACGGCATACCCTTAAGTATGCCGTTTGTTGGCCGGTACTCAATAAGACTGCTGTATTTGGCAGTGGTTTGTGTGTCAGTCCTCTTGCGTCCCGGTTTGCAGATAATTGTGCAGACCCATGCCGGCAATCAGCTCCTGCTGGGTTTCCAGCCAATCAATATGCTCTTCGTTGATGTCTTTCAGTTTTTCGAGCAAATCGCGCGAAACATAATCCTGCTTCTCTTCGCACAATGCAATTGCCTCCACCAACGCGGTGTGCTTTTTCTGCTCTTGGGTCAAATCGCACTCAATGATTTCTTCAGCACTCTCGCCAATCAACAGCTTGCCCAAATCCTGCAGATTGGGCAGCCCTTCAAGCAGCAAAACACGCCCGATGATATCATCGGCAGCTTTCATTTCCACGATAGACTGCTTGTAGAAATGTTCGCCCAACTCCTCAAGCCCCCAGTTTTTCAAAATGCGGGCATGCAGGAAATATTGGTTGATGGTTACCAGCAGCAAACCCAAGTTTTTGTTTAGCTCGCGGATAACCAAACGGTCGCCTTGCATGACAATCTCCTTTCAGACGGCCTGTTACAGCTGGCTTTGCAGGTAGTTTTGAATACCCACCAAATCAATCAGGCGCAATTGTTGTTCGAGCCAGTGGGCGTGATCCTCTTCAGTGTCTTTCAATTGCGCGACCATCAGTTCGCGGGTAACGTAGTCCTGCTTTTCTTCGCACAATTTGATGCCTTTTTTCAGCGCATCGCGCACTTCGTATTCGGTATTCAAATCTGCTTTAAGCGCAGATGCCACATCTTCGCCCACGTTGATTTCGGCAGGAACCATTTTCGGCGTGCCGCCCAACATCAGGATACGGCGGATAAAATCCTCCGCATGCTGGGTTTCTTCTTCCATTTCGTGATTCAAACGCTCAAACAATTTGCTGTAGCCCCATTCGGCATACATGCGTGAGTGAATGAAATATTGGTCGCGCGCGGCCAATTCTCCCGCCAGCAATTCATTCATATAATCAATAATAGCTTTATCGCCTTGCATGATGTGTCCTTTCGTTTGTGTTTCGGTTTTGCATGTCTGCTTGGTTAAAATTGTAAGCAACAAACCTGGTTTACACAAACTTTCCATTTAAAATACAAACAATTATCAAAGGTAATAACTGCTCGGAAAAACCGTTTGAAAAACTAATGGCTTGTTTCCGTTTGATTTTTGTTGCACTTAATATTAATAATTTATTGCAACGCGGCTTTTTATTTACAAAATTTAACTTTAAAAAATCAACCAAACCGCAACAATCACTTTCCACTCCGCCCCATTCAGCTTGGATCGTGTTTTTATCTTTATTTTCAACCATGTTATAAATTATTTCTTTTCACTTATTAAAATAATTTATCGCTGCTGCCACATAGATGACTGAAAGAAACCAAACGAATACCATGTTATAATGCGGGGTTATTTTTAGCTATCAGACTGTTTGAAACCATGAAACAAATCCGCAACATCGCCATCATCGCCCACGTCGATCACGGCAAAACCACACTGGTCGATCAACTTCTGCGGCAATCCGGCACGTTCCGCGCCAACCAGCAGGTTGACGAGCGCGTGATGGACAGCAACGACATCGAAAAAGAACGCGGCATCACCATTCTCGCCAAAAACACCGCCATCGAATACGAAGGCTACCACATCAACATTGTCGATACTCCCGGACACGCCGATTTCGGCGGCGAAGTGGAGCGTGTTTTAGGCATGGTCGATTGCGTAGTGCTGTTGGTCGATGCACAGGAAGGCCCGATGCCGCAAACCCGTTTCGTAACCAAAAAAGCCTTGGCGCTCGGCCTGCGCCCGATTGTGGTCATTAACAAAATCGACAAACCCTCCGCCCGCCCGAGCTGGGTAATCGATCAAACTTTCGAGCTTTTCGACAAACTCGGCGCCACCGATGAACAGCTTGATTTCCCCATTGTTTACGCATCCGGCCTTTCCGGTTTTGCCAAACTGGAAGAAAGCGATGAAAGCAGCGATATGCGCCCGCTGTTTGAAACCATTCTGAAACACACCCCGCCCCCTTCCGGCAGTGCCGGCGAAACCCTGCAATTGCAGATTTCCCAACTCGACTACGACAACTACACCGGCCGTCTCGGCATCGGCCGCATTCTCAACGGCCGCATCAAACCCGGCCAAGCGGTCGCGGTGATGAACCACGAAAAACAGGTAGCGCAAGGCCGCATCAACCAGCTGCTGGGCTTCAAAGGCTTGGAGCGTGTGCCGCTTGAAGAAGCAGAGGCCGGCGACATCGTGATTATCTCCGGCCTTGACAACATCGGTATCGGCGTAACCATTTCCGATAAAGACAACCCAGTCGGCCTGCCCATGCTCAGCGTGGACGAGCCCACCCTCACCATGGACTTTATGGTCAACACCAGCCCGCTGGCCGGCACTGAAGGAAAGTTTGTAACCAGCCGCCAAATCCGCGACCGCCTCAACAAAGAATTGCTTACCAACGTAGCCCTGCGCGTGGAAGACACCGCAGATGCCGATATTTTCCGCGTATCCGGTCGCGGCGAGCTGCACCTGACCATTCTGTTGGAAAACATGCGCCGTGAAGGTTACGAATTGGCCGTAGGCAAACCACGCGTGGTGTACCGCGAAATCAACGGTCAAAAATGCGAGCCGTATGAAAACCTCACCGTCGACGTACCCGATGACAACCAAGGCGCAGTAATGGAAGAGCTCGGCCGCCGCCGTGGCGAATTAACCAATATGGAAAGCGATGGCAACGGCCGCACCCGCCTCGAATACCATATCCCCGCCCGCGGCCTGATCGGCTTCCAAGGCGAATTCATGACACTCACCCGGGGCATCGGCCTGATGAGCCACGTTTTTGACGACTACGCTCCCGTAAAGCCCGATATGCCCGGCCGCCACAACGGTGTGCTGGTATCACAGGAACAAGGTGAGGCCGTTGCCTACGCCCTGTGGAACCTCGAAGACCGCGGCCGCATGTTTGTGTCGCCCGGCGAAAAAATCTACGAAGGCATGATTATCGGCATCCACAGCCGCGACAATGATTTGGTGGTCAATCCGCTCAAAGGCAAAAAACTCACCAACGTGCGCGCCAGCGGCACCGATGAAGCCGTGCGCCTGACCACGCCGATCAAGCTCACACTGGAGAACGCGGTCGAGTTTATCGATGATGACGAGCTGGTGGAAATCACTCCTCAATCCATCCGCCTGCGCAAGCGTTATCTGCAGGAACACGAACGCCGCAAGCATTTCAAAAAACCAGATTAATCCCACCGTTTAAATGCCAGGCCGTCTGAAAATGTTTTTCAGACGGCCTGGCGTTGATAAACATACCGCGCCCCGCCACAACCGCCCCGCGCATACCGGAAAACCCGTATCAGCAGTATAACCACCCCGCTTTAATACTCATTACAACATTGACACAACATTGACCCGCCTTTACCCCGCCCGTTAAACAACCGCACTCCATTTCTGCTGCCGCCTTGCCATGCCATATGCGAAAGCCTGCGGCCCGCTGCTTTATGTTGTAAATGTACAACCCGCCATAACGGATTCTTTTTATCCCGTAACCGCCCAGGCCGTCTGAACACAAATTCCGGCAGGTAAATACCCCGTGCCGAATATTTCCCTACGGCCAATCTGCAAAAATCAAGCACAAACCGACCGCAGGCAATACCGGCCGCACAACAAGGCAGACCAAATATGGCAGTGATATTAAAATGCCGGAAAAGGCCGGACTTTTACGCCTGCCACGCCAAACAGCTTGTATTTTTCCTGCAACAATGGCTTTCCGGTTTTTGCCTATTCTCAAAAATCAGGCCGCTTCAGCGTGCCTTTAGGCATTCTCGGTTTCTTTAAAACAACCCAAAATGAGCCGCCAAGCAACAACAGAAAGTGTAAAAAACGACTCAGTCGGATTGCTCCCTGCCTATCCTTATTGCAGCCCAGATCAGCTATACTGCCCGCCTTTCCACACACCGGGCCGTCTGAAAAATGCACACACCCGATTGCGCCATACTCGGCATGGGTTATTTGGGCAAGCCGCTGGCCGAAAAAATGTTTGAAAACGGCAGCCGCATATCGGCACTCAAGCGGCAGTCCGTCTCTGCCAACCTGCCGGTGAATCTGCACACCGCCGATTTAAACCACCCGCGGGTTTTTGAGGCGGATTTTTGGCAAACATGGGCAGACAAACCACTGTGGTTCTGCCTGCTGCCGCCCTCCGCCGTTGCCGACTATCCTGCCCTACTGGCCGGCTGGCTGCAACTTGCACGCAATTTCGGCATCAAGCACATCGTTTATGCGGGCAGCACTTCAGTTTACGGAGATGCGGCCCGCCCGTGCAGCGAACACACCGCTCCCGAACCGCAAACCGAAAGTGCCTGCAAAATCTACCGGGTTGAAAAACTGCTGCGGGAGAGCGGCATCCCCAATATTGATATTTTGCGTTTGGGCGGCCTCTATTGTGCAAAGCGCCATCCTTTACACAGCCTGCTCAAGTGCAGCAATCTTACCGGGGCACACCGGCCCGTAAATATGCTGCACCGCAACCGTGCCGTGGCAGCCCTGCACCGCGCCGCCGTTACACCCGCCGGTTTGCGGATACGCAACATCGTTGAAGCGCAACACCCGACACAATACAATTTCTACCGCACCGAAGCCGCCAAACTCGGCCTGCCCGAACCTGCATTCAACCTCGGAGACCAAAGCGGCGGTAAAACCGTATATACAGTTTATGGTGATTTCGCCGACCTATTATTGTGATACAGAGGCCGTCTGAAAAATTTATCAGATGAGTGAACCCTATAGCGCCAAGCGGCTCAGTATCTGAAACTTAAATGTGTATTAACCCATAAAAAACCACCCCGGTAAGCTGGCAGATGTCCAGCTTTTGAGGGGGTGGCTTCATTTTTCAGACGGCTTTTTTCTATTGGAATACTTTGCACTGTTGATCTACTTTTGCCCCACCGGCAAAAAAACTATCATTATCCGAACAGGCACTGTCGCTGCTTTCACATATCACGGTGATTAACGATTCGTTGATTTTGATCACGCGCAGTTCACCGCTTTTATCGAACGCAACAGCTTTCAAGGTAAATTTACCATCGTGCGCACCACGGGCGTTGCCCTGCGGGCGGATACAGAAATGCTCGGTTTCCGCATACGGCAGCGCGGGCCAAGTAGTAGAAGTTTGTTTGAATGAGCGGCGCTGCTGGTAAAAACGCTCCATGAAATGAGCATTTTGCAAAAGCACCGCACGGACATGGTTCAATCGGGCATCGCGGATATATTTTTGATAGGACGGAACGGCAATCATAACCAAGACGGACAATACCGCTACGGCAGCGAGCAACTCAATCAGCGTAAAGCCTTTTTGACTAGCGTCTTGCATAATTTTCCCTATATATTTTTGATTTATAGAAAAATTATGCTCATCCGCCATAAGGCTGTAAAGAAAAAGCGTGTGTTTTTTAGTTTTGTGTGTGATTATTTATACATATAACATGTATCGGCATGGTTTGCTGAAGCATTTCCGGCCTTAGGCTTGCATAAAGTGACCACGCCGTTGCCGTCTATCTGCATATACCGTTCCTCCCCGGGGTTGGTTGTTTTGTTTGCGTTTGCAACGATAACATAATTATCTTCTATGGGATTTGCCGCACTATTGCCGGCAGGCTCCCGATAGGAAATATCAAAATACGGATTCTTTTCAAGGGCATTTGTAATTTTTTGCCGCTCGGCTTTGTCTGCATCAGTAGAATGGTTGGGAAAGCGCTTGTTTTGCGCATAATAGCGCTCCATGATCTGCGCATTGAGCATTAAATCGGCGCGCACGTTTTCCAAGCGCGTTTGGCGGATATAGGTTTCGTAAGACGGGTAAGCGATGGTGGCCAAAATAGCCAGCGTCAGCACCACAATCATCAGCTCGACCAGCGTAAAGCCTTGTTGTTGCGTTTTCATATCGGATTGGTATCAGGTAAGTGAGTCAGCAGTTGTTTTCAAAGAGGCGGGCGTATCCTTATCCGCCTCCTAAGCCGAAATGCGTATAGTGTAAATCTTATAGATTTACCTTTTCGATTTGTAAAGTATAAATTGATTTTGCGTTCTTGGTGTGCAAAGGCGATATTTGGTATCGTAAATATACTAAGCGGAATAATTAACTTTCGAAACTGTTGTATTTTGTGTGTATAAATAAGCATCACAAGCGGGAAAATGTGTAAAATTTCCTCCCGGCCCGTGTAAAAATAAATCATAAAATATATTAAAAAATAATAATTTATGATTTATTTTTTTATGCTTTACGCTTGGCGGCACGTTTTTTTTACAGTAAACTCACGCCCGTTTTTCAGTTTGTTTTCCAAAAATATCCGTAATGGATAATGTTTACATCGAGGCATTATGGCAAAAGCGATTAAATGGATCGGGACAGCAGCCGTTGCAGTTGTATTGGGTTTTGCAGCATGGGTTTATTTCAAACCGAAAGAACAAATCAACTATCTCACCCAAACAGTAAGCCGCATCGACATCAACCAAACGGTCAATGCCACCGGCGAGATTTCGGCAGCCCAATTGGTAACGGTAGGTTCGCAGGCCTCAGGCCAAATTAAAAAGCTGCACGTTAAAATCGGACAACAGGTTAAAAAAGGCGATTTAATCGCCGAAATCGATTCAACAACACAATTAAACGAGCTAAACACCAATAAAGCCAAACTCGACACTTATCAAGCCCAACTGGTTTCTGCCGGAATCAAGCAACGCACTGCCGATAAAAAGTACAAACGCGAAAAAGCCTTATGGGCTGAAGATGCCACCTCCAAACAAGAGCTTGAAGATGCGGAAGACGCGCTGGCCGCAGCCAAAGCATCGGTAGCCGAGTTGAAATCATTAATCAGACAAACCCAAATTTCCATCAACACCTCAGAGGCCGACTTGGGCTACACCCGTATTTCGGCAACAATGGACGGCACAATAGTATCGATCCCCGTAGAAGAAGGCCAAACCGTGAACGCCAACCAAGCCACGCCCACCATTGTGCAGCTTGCCGATTTGAGCAAAATGCTGAACAAAATGCAGATTGCCGAAGGCGATGCCGGCAAGGTAAAAGCCGGCCAGGCATTAACCTTCACCATTCTTTCGCAGCCCGACAACACCCGCTCTGCCATAATCGACACAGTCGATCCGGGCTTAACCACCATGTCGCAAGGCTCCTACACCACCAGCACCGACACCACCGACACCGCGATTTACTACTATGCCCGCTCCTTAGTGTCCAATGAAGACGGCTCGCTGCACATCGGCATGACCACCGAAAACACCATCACCATCAACCAGGCAAAAAACGTTTTGAGCGTACCGAATCTGGCGGTTAAAAACCAAAAAGGCAAAAAAGTGGTGCGCGTGTTAAACGATAAAAACCAACCACAGGAGCGTGAAATCAAAACCGGCCTGAGCGACGGCACCAACACACAAGTACTCTCCGGCTTGAAAGAGGGTGAAAAAGTGATTATTTCGGAAGCAACTGCCGCCGATGCGCAAAAAGAGCTCCGGGGCGGCCCCATGGGCCCGATGTAACGGAGCCCCCTCATGAGTTTGATCGAATGCAAAAACATCAACCGTTATTTCGGCAGCGGCAACAACCGCGTACATGTGCTGAAAAACATCAGCCTGAGCATAGAAAAAGGCGACTTTGTGGCGATTATCGGCCAATCCGGCTCGGGTAAGTCCACCCTGATGAACATCATCGGCTGCCTAGACTCCGCCTCTTCAGGCTCCTACACCATAGACGGCGTGGAAACCTCCCAGATGGATGCCGACCAACTGGCCGGTTTGCGCCGCAAACGCTTCGGCTTTATCTTCCAGCGTTACAACCTGTTGAGCACGCTCAGTGCCCGCGACAATGTCGCCCTGCCTGCCGTTTACGCCGGCATGGAACACGCCGGCCGCAACCTGCGCGCCGACAAACTGCTGCACGATTTAGGCTTGGAAAACAAAGAAGGCAACAAACCCAGCGAACTTTCAGGCGGCCAACAGCAGCGCGTGAGCATCGCACGCGCATTGATGAACGGCGGCGAGATTATTTTGGCCGACGAGCCCACCGGCGCACTGGACACCCAATCGGGCGAAAACGTGATGGAGATCATCCACAGCCTGCACAAACAGGGGCATACCGTCATTTTGGTTACGCACGACCCCGGCATCGCCGCCAACGCCAACCGCGTGATTGAAATCCGCGATGGCGAAATCATTGCCGACACCAGCAAAAACACCGAAATCCCGCCCAGCAAAGTAGAAAGCGTCAAAGAAAACACCTCGTGGCTGTTTTTCAAAGACCAATTTATAGAATCATTCCGCATGTCGGTGCAGGCCCTTATGGCGCACAAAATGCGCTCGCTGTTAACCATGCTCGGCATCATCATCGGCATTGCCTCGGTAGTGTCGGTGGTGGCTTTGGGGCGCGGTTCGCAAGAGAAAATCCTGTCGGATATCAGCGCCATCGGCACCAACACCATCAGCGTTTACCCCGGGCGCGGGTTCGGAGACCGCCGCTCGGGCAGGGTGCGCACACTGACCATCGGAGATGCCCAAGCAATTGCCAAACAAAGCTATGTGGACAGCGTTACCCCTATGGTTGCCTCCAACGCCACCGTTACCTACCGCAACACCGATGCCACCGCCCAGCTTTACGGTGCGGGCGAACAATATTTCGATGTGCGCGGCATTAAAATCGAAGAAGGCCGTCTGTATGATGCCGATGATGTCAAAAACAACGCCCAAGTAGCGGTTATCGATCAAAACACCAAAAACAAACTGTTTTCAGACGGCACCAACCCCATCGGCAAAACCATTTTATTTAAAAAACGCCCGCTGCAGATTATCGGCGTAACCGAAAAAGACACAAGCGGCTTCGGAAGCAGCGAAAACCTGCAAATCTGGACACCCTACACCACCGTCATCAACCGGATAAGCGGCCAGCGCCATATCAATTCGATTACCGTCAAAATCAAAGACGAGGCAAACTCGCAGGCAGCCGAAAAAAGCCTGAACGAGCTTTTGCTCTCGCGCCACGGCGTAAAAGACTTTTTCATGCAAAACAGCGACAGCATCAAACAAACCATCGAAAGCGCCACCGGCACCATGACGCTGCTGATTTCGTCTATCGCCTTTATTTCACTGTTTGTGGGCGGCATCGGCGTGATGAACATCATGCTGGTTTCCGTAACCGAACGCACCAAAGAAATCGGCGTGCGCATGGCCATCGGCGCACGGCAGAGCAATATTCTGCAACAGTTTCTGATTGAGTCCGTGCTGATCTGCCTGATCGGCGGCTTGGCCGGCGTACTGGTTTCGTTCGGCATCAGCACCCTGTTCAACTATTTCGTTCAAGACTTCGCCATGTCGTTTTCCACGCTCTCCATCGCAGCTGCCGTAACCTGCTCCACCGTGATCGGCGTGGTATTCGGCTTTATGCCCGCCAAACGCGCCTCGCAACTGAACCCCATTGATGCTTTGGCACATGACTAATCTGCTTTCAGACGGCCTAAAGCCCGTTTAGGCCGTCTGAAAAAGGAACCTGCCCCATGAAACGCACAACATTTTTTCAGACGGCCTCAAGCATCGGCATTATGCTCGCACTGAGCGGCTGCGCCGTCAAACACACCGCCGACCCCCGCTTCACACTCGAAGCCGCCGGCAGCGTGATTTCCGCCGAAGAAACCGCCCAACGCTACAACATCAACAGCCAATGGTGGAGCATCTATAACAGCAGCCCACTCAACAGCCTGATTAACCAGGCGTTTGAAAACAACATCGACTTAAAGCAAGCCGCCGTCAGCATCAACAAAGCGCTTTATCAGGCCAATATTCTCGGTGCAGAACGGGTGCCGGGCTTTAACGGCTCGCTTGGCGCATCCGGCTCTAAAAACCTGAAAAGCGGCGCAACCGGCCAATCGTTCAGCAGCCAGCTCGGCCTGAGCTACGAAATCGACCTATGGCAGAAACTCAACGCCCAAGCCGATGCACAAATGTGGGAATACAAAGCCACCCGGCAAGACCTGGCCGCCACCCGCCTCACACTCGCCAACAACGTGGCCGATGCTTATTTCAATATCGCCTATCTCAACGAAGCCGTTGCCCTCACCGAAAAATCAGTAAAACAATACCAACACATCAACCGCATCGCCTCAGCCAAATACCGATACGGCAAAGCCGATGCCGCCGAATCGCGCCAAGCACAGCAGTCTTTATTGTCGGCACAAAACAGCCTGGTGCAGCTCAAAAACAGCCGTGAAACAACAGAAGAAACCCTGCGCAACCTGCTGAATCTCAAGCCCGGCCAAAACATGGCCGCCGAACCGCCGGGCTTCCGCCTGCCCGATGCAAAAGGCGTAGATTTGAACGTGCCCGTATCCGCCCTCGCCAACCGCCCCGACCTGCGCGCTGCCGAATACCGTTTGCAGTCTTCCCTACGCAGCGTAGATGCACAGAAACGGAGTTGGTATCCGAGCATTACCGTGGGCGCTACCGTCAGCACGTCTTCCAACAAAGCCAAAACCGCTTTCGATATTCCCTTGCTCGGCGGCTCGGTGCAGGTGAACCTGCCTTTCTTAAACTGGAAAACCCTGAAATGGGAAAACAAAACCGCCGAAGCCAACTTTGAAACCGCACGGTTGAATTTCGAGCAAACACTCACCACCGCCCTGAACGAAGTGTTCGGCAACTACCAAAAATACGCACGCGCCGAAGAAAGCTTAAAAAACCAGCGCCAAAAATACGCGCTCGACCAAAAAAACAGCCGCTATTACGAAGTGCGCTACCAACACGGCAAAAACGAACTGAAAGACTGGCTTGACGCACTCAACACTGAATACAGCTCCGCCCAAAGCCTGCTAAGCCAACGTTACGAAGTACTGAAATATGAAAACATGGTGTATAAAACCATGGCCGGACGCTACACACTAAAAGATGGAAGATGAACCTGCCGTCTGCCCGATCACCGGCTTAGACAGTTTAATCAAGCGGCTTCCAAGGGATGAACCCTGCATCGAATAGGGGTTCCTGTTGTAGAAAATCCCAGCCTGTTTACAGTATCCCAAAGAAAATACTATATGAACATCCATAAAAACACCCATAAAAACACTCGGTTCACTCCACATAATTACCAAGCTATTTGACATGTTCATACCCAAAACAAAATCAGTATGACCCACTGTCCAAGCCATAAAACATCAGCATAATCACCCCATTTAACACATATTAAAAGCTGCCCGGTTGCAACTACTCATCCCTCAGAAAAGCACTAACAACCGCTTTAAGCAAATAAAATACGGTATAAAGTGTTTGACCAAGCGGGATCGGGAAATCAAGGGGAACTCAGGGAAAAAGCCAAGCACTATAACAAGTTTTACCCTGGTGAAACGGTGCATATCAATATCAAACGACTGCCGTTGCTGCAAAGCTAAAAAACAGTCAATCAATGGGATTATCTATTTGTTGCCATTTAAGATTTCCCACGCGAATTGCATTATTCATTTTGCCTGCTCCTACCACAAGTACCGTCAAGCTTCTGCTGTGCAACGTGGTTAACTGCTTCGATACGATAGAGTACGTTTATTCCGATTAATGATGTTGAGTACAAAGGTGGTACCAATTACCGTTCAGCAATGCACATACTTTAGAAAGCATATAAGCTGTACAGATATCCTGATTTCTTACCCAACACTGGCTGCTCTGCCCGTTCGGTCATCGTTTCCCGCAAAGCGTCCAAACCCAGATTTTCGGTAACTGAAACACTCACCGCCACCACCCTACCCTGTTTGTCGCGCAATATGCCGGCAGGGCGTTGGCTGTCGGGCAATAGATCTATTTTGTTATACACCACCAGCTGCGGTATTTCATGGGCGCCGATTTCTTCGAGTACGGCATTCACAGCGTCCATCTGCCGCTCGAAATCAGGGTGGGCCGCATCGACAACGTGCAACAGCACATCGGCCAATGCGGTTTCCTCAAGCGTGGCCGAAAAAGCCGACACCAGCTTGTGCGGCAAATCGCGCACAAAACCTACCGTGTCGGTGAGAACCACGCTGGTTTGGTGGTTGAGATACAGACGGCGGGCGGTGGTGTCGAGTGTGGCGAAAAGCTGGTCTTTCGCCAATACATCGGCTTTGGTCAGCCGGTTGAACAGGCTGGACTTGCCGGCATTGGTGTAACCCACCAGCGCAAAAGTTTTGATATTGCCCTGCATGCGCGCTTTGCGGCGGGTGGCGCGCTGCTTCTGGACATTGCATAACTGCTTTTTCAGCGCGGTGATTTTTTGGCTGATGAAGCGGCGGTCGGTTTCAAGCCGGGTTTCGCCCGGCCCTTTCAGGCCGATACCGCCTTTTTGGCTTTTCAGATGGCCGTAGCCGCGCACCAAGCGTCCGCTCAGGTGGCTGAGCTGCGCCAGCTCTACCTGCAGTTTGCCTTCCTGCGACTGTGCGCGTTTGGCAAAAATCGCCAGAATCAGGCCCACACGGTCGAGCACGCGGCATTGCAGTGCCTGCTCCAAATTGCGCTCCTGCGTGGGGCTGAGTTCGTGGTTGAACACCACCAGCTCGATATTGTGCCGCCGCACGGCTTCGGCCAGCTCTTGTGCCTTGCCGGTTCCCACAAATAAAGCAGTGTGCGCTTTGCTGCGCCTGGCGGTTTCGGTGCACACCAAATCGCCGCCTGCGGCCCTCACCAGCTCTGCTGCTTCGTTTAAGGCCGTCTGAAACGCTTGAATGCGCAACTCGTTGGCACCGGTATAGCCGGCTTCGAGCATCACGCCCGCCAACATCACGCGCTCGGGATTTTCAAGGGATTTGTCGATTTGAAACAGGGTGGGTTTGCTCACGGCGCAGGCTCCATCGGGCGGTTTTTTCAGACGGCCTGGAAGCTAGGCCGTTCTCGGCACTTTGTTAAACAGCCGGTAAAAATTTTCGGTGGTGGTTTCGGCGATGCGCTCCGGCGTTTCACCGCGCAGCTGCGCCACGAAATCGGCGGTATGTTTCACATAGGCCGGCTCATTGGGTTTGCCGCGCTTGGGCACGGGAGCAAGAAACGGCGCATCGGTTTCGAGCAAGATGCGGTCGGCGGGCACATATTTGGCCGACGCCTGAATATCGGGAGCGTTTTTAAAGGTAACGATGCCGGAAAACGAAATATAAAAGCCCAAATCCAGTGCGGCTTTGGCCACTTCAACGTTTTCGGTAAAGCAATGGATAACGCCCGCATGCGCCTGATGTTCGCGCAACAGGCGCATGGTGTCGGCAGCCGCATCGCGGGTATGCACCACCAGCGGCAGGCCGCTTTGGTTGGCGGCAAGGATATGGCAGGCAAAACGCCGGTGCTGCCAGGCCAAATCGCCTTTGCACCAATGGTAATCCAAGCCGGTTTCGCCGATGCCGGCAACTTTCGGGTGTTGCGCATGGCGCACCAGTTCTTCAAGCGTAAATTCTTCGGCGTCTTCCCGGTCGGGGTGTATGCCCACAGTGGCAAAAATATGGGCGTTGGCCTCGGCAATCGCCAACACTTCGGCAAAACTCTGTTTGCTCACGCTGATGGCCAGTGCCTGTCTGACTTGGTTTTCCGCCATATTGGCAAACACTTCGGGCAGGCGGCTGCTTAAGCTGTCGAAATTGAGATGGCAGTGGGAATCGATTAAATACATGATATTGTTTGCTGTATTTGGATAAATTTAAGCCGCTTTGGCGGGTTCGCGTTATTTCTGTTACGGCATTGCTGCGTTTCAGCACAAAGAGAACGATCGCGTAAGCCGACCGGGCGGCAGCAGAACCGATTTTATGCTGTCCGTACTGCCCTGTGCAATTGCAGATGAAATGCCCGTGGGCGGCACAGAGCCGGTTTCATGCTGCCCGTACTGCCTGCCTCCCTGCGCTGAAAAACGATACCAACCCTATAACAGTGCCAAAATCCAAAAACCGTCTGAAAAAACATAGGGCTGCCGAACAGCGCATTTTTTCAGACGGCACCAAGCCTTTGCAAAAATACCCTGAGTGCCGTCTGAAATGCTTAACTCCCCTCATCCCCGCGCGGGTGGGAATCCGGCCTTAAAGCCATCAATTATTTTATTTCAATGATTTAAAAAACACACGGATTCCCGCTTACGCAGGAATAACGATGGTTGAATATTTCAGACGGCCTAAATGAATTTACCAAGATCTCTCGGCCTTTGAATATTCGGTTATTCGTAATAAGTGAATTTCGCCCGCTTCACATGGCAGAGCAGTTCGTAGGCAATGGTGCCGGCGGCCTTGGCCACTTCGTTTACGTTTACCGTATCGCCCCACAGTTCGACTTCGCTGCCTATGCCCTCTTGCGACACATCCAGCTCCACCGTCATCATATCCATCGACACACGGCCGATCACCCGGCTGCGGTGGCTGCCGATGGCAACAGGCGTGCCGCTGGGAGCGTGGCGCGGATAACCGTCTGCATAACCGCAGGCAATCAAGCCCACGCGGGTGGATTTTTCGGTATAAAACGCCGCGCCGTAGCCCACCGGCGAGTGCGGCTGTAACACCCGCTCGCCAAACACACGCGTACTCAGCCGCATCACAGGCTTCAAGCGGCTGTCGGCGTGGCCGAGCGGGCAGGCACCGTAAAGCGCAATGCCCGCCCTGCCCCAGTCGCGGCGGGCGGCGGGATAGCGCAGCATGGCGGCAGAGTTGGCCAGGCTCTCTTCCCCTTCCAACCCCCCGCAGCCTGAATCAAATGCCTCCATCTGCATTGCGGTCATGGCGTCATCCACTTCGTCTGCGCAGGAAAAATGGCTGAATTTCACAATACTTTCAATATTTTGACTCTGCTTCAATGCGGTGTAGGCGGCTGCATAATTGTGCGGAAAAAAGCCCGAACGATGCATACCCGAATCCATTTTCAGCCACACTTTCACAGGCTGCTGCCATTGGTGGTGCAGCAGGGCTTCAAGCTGCCATTGACTGCACACGGCAGGCCACAGGCGGTAGTGGTCGGCCGGCCGGTATTCTCCGGCCTCAAACACGCCTCCCAGCAGCAGAATCGGGTTTTCAATGCCGTGTTCGCGCAACTGCACCGCCTCTTCCACGCTTGCCACGGCAAAACCATCGGCCATATCGGCCAGCGCGTGCGCACACCGCACCGCGCCGTGGCCGTAGGCATCGGCTTTCACCACCGCCAACAGTTTGCCGCCGTGGATATTTTTCAATATGCGGTAATTGTGGCGCAGGTTTTCAAGGCGGATTTGGGCGTTTAACGGGCGCATTTTTTGAAATATCCTCTACGGCAGGGTTGGCAGAATCGGTTAAAGGCCGTCTGAAAACGCAGTTTCCGAAGGGAAACAAGTTTCTGCGGAGCTAAAACGCAGTTTCCGAAGGGAAACAAGTTTCTGCGGAGCTAAAACGCAGTTTCCGGAAGGAAACAAGTTTCTGCGGAGCCAAAACGGCGTTTTTCAGACGGCCTGTTTGAAAAAAGAATTATAGGCCGATTGGTGCGGTTTTTAAATATATGCCGGTATCGAAAGCGTTAGTCTTTCAAGCGCAATTCGGCCGCGCGCGCGTGGGCGGTGAGCATTTCACCGTGCGCCAGCGTGGCGGCGGTTTTGCCGAGCTTTTGCGCCCCCGCTTCAGAAACCTGAATCAGGCTGGAGCGTTTTTGGAAATCATAGGTGCCCAACGGCGAGGAAAAACGGGCGGTTCGGCTGGTGGGCAGCACATGGTTGGGGCCGGCGCAATAATCACCCAAGCTCTCGCTGGTGTAGCTGCCCATGAAAATCGCGCCGGCGTGGCGGATTTTTTGCGCCCATTGCTGCGGGTTTTCTACTGATAATTCCAAATGCTCGGGCGCGATATAGTTGGCGATTTCGCAGGCTTCGTTTAAATCTTCCGCCAGAATAAACGCCCCACGGTTGCGCAGCGAGGCCTCGATAATGGCGCGGCGGGGCATTTCGCCAATCAGCCTGTTCATAGCCGTCTGAACATCATCGAGATAGGCTTGCGAAGTGGCAATCAGAATGGCTTGGGCGATTTCATCGTGTTCGGCTTGGCTGAACAAATCGATCGCCACCCAATCGGCAGGCGTGCTGCCGTCTGCAATCACCAGAATTTCAGACGGCCCGGCCACCATGTCGATGCCCACCACGCCGAACACGCGGCGTTTGGCGGCGGCCACAAAGGCATTGCCCGGGCCGGTGATTTTATCGACTTGAGGCACGGTTTCGGTGCCGTAAGCCAGCGCGGCCACTGCCTGCGCGCCGCCGATGGTAAACACTTTGGTTACGCCGGCAATATAAGCCGCCGCCAACACGATGTCGTTGCGCCCGCCTTTCGGGGTCGGCACCACCATAATGATTTCCTGCACGCCGGCTACATGCGCCGGCATGGCGTTCATAATCACCGAGCTGGGATAGGCCGCCTTGCCGCCGGGCACATAAATGCCAACCCGGTCGAGCGCGGTAATTTGCTGGCCGAGCAGCGTGCCGTCTGCATCGGTGTAGGTCCACGATTCCAGTTTTTGGCGCAGGTGGTAACGTTCTACGCGCTCGGCTGCGGTTTTCAAGGCCGTCTGAACATCGGCGGGCAAACGCTCGAATGCGTTTTGCAACTCGGCTTGGGTGAGCGTTAAATCGGCCATGCTTTGCGCCGCCATGCCGTCAAAGCGGTTGGTGTATTCAACCACGGCCGCATCGCCGCGTTGCTGCACATCGGCGCAGATGCCGGCTACGATTTGGTCGATTTTCGGATCCTGCGCGGTTTCAAAAGCCAGCAGTGCTTTGAGTTCGGCTTGGAAATCTGGGGATTGGGTGTTGAGGTGTTTCACGGTTTCACTCTTTCGTGTTTTAAAATTTCAGCGCAAGTTTTTCAGACGGCCCGTGTTAATGCGAAGCTGCCGTCCAGCAAGGTTTTAACGGTGGCTTCATTTACCGAACCATCGAGCCGCACGCTCAGCCAGTGCGTTTTGTTCATGTGGTAGGCGGGCAGAAAACCCGTCTGCACGCGCAGGAGCTGCACCAAATCGGGCGCGGCTTTGATATTGGCCAACGGCACATTTGCGCTGCCTGCCAAGCCGAGTTTGGCGGCGGGCACATCCATTAAAACCGCATACCATCTGCCGTTGCCCGTGTGGCGGAGCACAGCATAATCGGGATGCCTCCGCCACGGATATTCGGGTACGGTAAGGTAGTGTTGGGCAGCATAATCGAGCAGGGTTCGGCGGCTCATTGCGCGTGTTCCTTGCGGTTTTCAGACGGCCTTATACGACAGGCCGTCTGAAATCATCTTTTCAACAAGCCTTTTCCCCGCAAAAAAACCAGCATATGCGGGCGCACGGGGTTGCCTAAAGTTTTCGCCAGCGACTGCTTCCACGGCACGGTTTTGCCTTTGCGCCGCACATAATAATCCGCCACCGCCTGATTATAGCTTTCAACTGCTTCGGCGTTCAGCGCCGGGCAGGCGTTTTCGGCATATACCATGGCTTTGGGCAGGCGCGGTTTAAACGGCGGATCTTGGTCTGGATAGCCCAGGCACAGGCCGATCAGCGGAATGCAGTATTCGGGCAGGTTTAATATGTCCGACACTTTTTGCGCATCGTTGCGCAGCGCGCCGATATACACGCCGCTCAGCCCCAACGATTCGGCAGCGAGCAGCACGTTTTGCGCCAAAATGCCGGCATCAACTGCGCCGATGAGGCTGATTTCCGCCCAATCGAGCTGGGCATCGGGAAAGATTTGCCTGTGCTTGGAAAAGTCGATGCAGAACAGCAGAAATTCGGCGCAATCAACAATATACGGCGCGCTGCCGGCGGCCTCGCGTATGCCCTGTCTCAAGGCGGGGTCGGAAACGCGGATAATGGAAACACATTGCAGATTGTTGGAAGTAGAAGCCTGCTGCCCGGCGCGGACCAGCGTGTCGAGTATTTCGTCAGAAACCGGCTGTTGCGTAAATTGGCGGATAGAGCGGTGGGCAAAAATGGTTTCTAAAGTGGGTTTGCTCTTCAGCATGGGCGGCCTTTGAGGTTGGGAGTTTTCAGACGGCATCAATCTTTGCTGACAAAGCGTTTATTGACGCGCACCCGTTCGCCCCTGCCGGCTTTTTTGATTTCCAGCCAGTCGCTGTAAATGGCGTGTATCAGGGCACGGTCGGTATCGAAGCCGTATTGGTGCGGGTTCACGGCGGGAGCAAGCTGCTTGAGCACATCACCCAACCGCGCCCAGCCGCCCTCGTCTGCCGCCGCGTCCACAGCCTGCTGCACCACCGGAATCAGCTTGGTAAAGGTGGGTTTGCCGCTGCTTTTGGGCTTGGCGGCATTTTCTGCGGCGGCAGGCTCCTCCGGCGGCGTTTCAGACGGCATGGTTTTAGACGGTACACCGGTTTGCGGCACCCGCGCCTTACGGGCGGGTTTGCGCCCGGGGGCAGGCGGAGTATCGGGCTTGGCGGCTTCGGCCGGGGCATTGCCCGGCTGCGCAGCCTTGTTGCCGCGTGCAGTTTCGCCGGTTTCGCCCGGGCGGGGTTCGTGCTGCCCGTTTTCAGACGGCCTGCCGTTTTTTTCGGCAACGGTGCGGCGCCGCACTTGGATTTGGTTGTTGTCGGTGCGCCATTCAAAAATATCGAACGATTTGATTAATTCGGAAAGCTTGCTGAAGCCGTAAAGGCGCGGGTCGAAATCGGGGTTGATTTTGTTGAGGTAGCTGCCGATGGGGCCGAGGTTGGCCCAGCCCAAATCATCGGCGTTTTCGCGCACCGCGCGTTTGATGAGCGTGGCGGCATCGGGCGCAGACGGGCCGGCTTCGGCAGCAGGTTTGGCTTTGCCGCTGCTTTTGTTTTTATCGGCACCGTTTTTTTCGGGGCGGAAGATTTCGGTGTGGATGAATTTGTCGCAGGCCTTGCGGAAGGCTTCGGGGGTTTTCTTTTCGCCAAAACCGTAAACGGTAAGGCCGCTTTCGCGCAGACGGCTGGCCAGGCGGGTGAAGTCGCTGTCGCTGGACACGATGCAGAAACCGTCAAAATTACCGCTGTAGAGCAGATCCATCGCATCGATAACCAGCGCCATATCGGTGGCGTTTTTGCCTTTGGTATAGGCAAACTGCTGCACGGGAATGATGGCGTGCGGCAGCAGGGCGGCCTTCCATTTGTTGAGGCCGTGGCTCCAGTCGCCATAGATGCGCTTGACGCTGGCGATGCCGTATTTGGCGATTTCTTCCAACAGGCGGTCGATGATGTCGGCGGGGGCGTTGTCGGCATCGATTAAAACGGCGAGTTTTTTGTCGGCAATATTCATGGTTTGTTCTTCTTTTAGGTTATCTTTGTCGGTTGTCTTTTTCAGACGGCCTCTGCGCCAACGGTGTCTGCAAAGGCATCGATTACCGGCCGGATAAGCGCATATTTCACCTTCAGCGCCGCCTTGTTCACCACCAAGCAGCTGGAAATATCGCAAATATGCTCCACCGCCTCGAGGTTGTTGGCTTTCAGCGTGCCTCCGCTGGAAACCAGATCGACAATGGCATCGCTCAGCCCCACCAGCGGGGCAAGCTCCATCGAGCCGTAGAGTTTGATGATGTCCACATGCACACCTTTAGCGGCAAAATGTTCGGCAGCAATATCGGGATATTTGGTAGCCACCCGCAGGCGGCAGCCGGGTTGCGAGGCTGCGGCGTAATCAAAGCCGCGGGGCACAGCCACCATCATACGGCATTTGGCAATCTGCAAATCCAACGGTTGATAAAGGCCGCTGCCGCCGTGTTCGATCAATACGTCTTTGCCGCCAATACCGAAATCGGCCGCACCATACTGAACATAAGTGGGCACATCGCCTGCGCGCACAATCACCAGGCGGATATTGGCGCGGTTGGTTTCGATAACCAGCTTGCGCGATTTGGCCGGATCTTCTGCAGGCGTGATGCCTGCGGCGGCCAAAAGCGGCAGGGTTTCTTCAAAAATACGGCCTTTCGATAAGGCGATGGTCAATTGGTTTGCCTGCATGTTTCGAAAACTCATAGGTGAGATTATGCAAGCCGTCTGAAACTGTTTTCAGACGGCTTGATTCAAAAGGCTAAGATTTTAACAAGAGGCGGATATCGTCTGCAATCTGCTGCGCCGTATTGCCGTAAGGCTCAAACACGGCCACTTCCGAATTTTTATCAAGCAGATAAGTGCCCGCAGAGTGATCCACCAGATAAACCTTGTCGGACTGCTGCTGCTCCTTAGACGAAACCACCCGGTATTGCTGCTTGACCAGCGGCAAATCCTGCCCGCCAACAGCCGTCAGGCCGATAAAGCCGGGGTTGAACTGGCGCACATATTTTCCTATCAGCTCCGGAGTGTCGCGCTCCGGATCTACACTCACAAACACCACCGCCACATCATCTGCATCACTGCCGAGCTGTTTGAGTGCATCGCTGTATGTCAGCAATTCGGTCGGGCACACATCGGGGCAATGGGTGTAGCCGAACGACAAAATCACGGCTTTCCCTTTCAAGCTGCTCAGGCTGAAAGGTTTGCCGCTGCCGTCAGTGAGCGTGAAATCGCCGCCGATATCTTCTTTACGCATATCCATGCCGTGCAAACCGGCAGCCGCAACAGCTGCCTCCGATGCAGGTGCCGAAGCCGAAGGCACAGCTTCCTGCGGCTTACAGCCCGGCAGCGCAAGCGGCGCAGCCAACGCCAACAACAGATAAAAATAACCCGGTTTCAACATGCCGCCCTCCTTGAAATAACATAAAACGGGGATATTATCTTAACGCCAAACAGGCCGTATGAAAACCTTTCAGACGGCCTGAGCAAATTTATTATGCCGCCCCACCCCCTCCCCGCAAAAGCAGCGCCTGCTCCTACTGC
Organism: Neisseria sp. 19428wB4_WF04; assembly: GCF_015235335.1. Lineage (NCBI taxonomy): Bacteria > Pseudomonadati > Pseudomonadota > Betaproteobacteria > Neisseriales > Neisseriaceae > Neisseria > Neisseria sp. 19428wB4_WF04. Next base: position 542 of record NZ_JADGLG010000001.1, on the reverse strand, counting down.
ATCCCACCCTCACCGGTTCAGACTGTTTCCACGCCCCTACCGAAACCGAAACCGCCCGCCGGATAACCACCGGCACCGCAGCCCTCCAAACCCTACCCACCCGGCAACTTCGGCATTACAGACCCTGCTTCAAGCAAAGAATAATTTAATCGGCACACGATTGAATACCCCCAACAACGCCATACACACATCCAAGCAAAGCCGCAACTCACACACACTTCTAAAAATTTTCATTTAATATTATTTACTTACAACAAAGAAAAAAACTATTTACAAAAAATCAGGCTGCCGTACTTTACAATATTTTTTTTAATACTATAATAAGCAATCTTACACCTGCCCAGGTGGCGAAATTGGTAGACGCAGGGGACTCAAAATCCCCCGCCGAAAGGTGTGTCGGTTCGAGTCCGACCCTGGGCACCACAAACCGCTTTCCAGCGGTTGTTTTTTGTCCGATATTATCCAAACAAACCAATCAAGCCATTATATTTAAAAGGTTTTCTTCCATCTTCGGTTTGCTTTTTCACCCAATTTCACCCCGT